>JAZDGK010000001.1:0-33282 GCA_043806955.1 Pseudomonadota bacterium
TCGATGACAGATGTGTCGAAGCGATTGGAGATATCCTTGCCGACAGTGAGTGTTGCCGTCCCAAAAGGGGAAAAGCTCGTTCGTGATGAGGGCTGGGTGCTTGAGGATCATTTAGATATAAACATATGAAGGGCGCCCCCCAAGCCCATTTCTCAACATTTATTCCAATAGATGGATATTTCTTCTTTTACAAATCGACTTAAGGACTTCAGGCCAGACCGTGGTGCTCACCTCGCCAATGTGAGCGGTCCTTAACAGATACATAAATGTACGTGACTGACCGATGCCGCCTCCAATACTTAATGGTATCTCATCATTGAGGATCGCCTGGTGGTA
This sequence comes from Pseudomonadota bacterium, assembly GCA_043806955.1. Taxonomy (GTDB): domain Bacteria; phylum Desulfobacterota; class QYQD01; order QYQD01; family JAZDGK01; genus JAZDGK01. The sequence goes on from JAZDGK010000001.1 coordinate 337, forward strand.
GGGCAACTGTAGAAAATGTTCCTGTCCGGCCTCTTTGAGCTGCTGCACCATGGTCTCTTTAGTCACACGGATACCCATGGATGTCAGTTCATGACGACGCTTCGTCACCGGATTCCAGACCAGGATATCGCCGTTGAGTCCGTGGAACTGCTTTCCGTTCTTCTTAATGGTCGGCGTGATCCAGTCATCATAATCCGCCGCTCGCATCTCATGGGGATAACCGTCTTCCAGGACATAGCCGACGCCGATGATAAAAATCGCCGGATGCACCTCCTGGACCATTTTTGTTTCTCGCTGTTTGCGGGTGAAGTCCGGATAGCGTTCCAGGATTTCCTCCGCGTGAAAGAATTGCAGCTTTTTTGGCATATCCGGGTACTTGTCGGTATTGAGTCCGCGGAAGTCTTTCTTGACCATCTGACCTGCCTCATAGATAACCGACCAGATTCTCTCGACGACATCCCGCAGAAAATGCAGATTACGCATATCCTTGGTGATAGCCCGTTCCCAATCCCATTGATCGACATAGGCGCTATGGTCATGGTCCAGGAAGTAGTCCTTTCTAACTGCCCTCATATCTGTACAAATCCCTTCGCCCACTTCACAGCCGAACTGCTTCAAGGCCATCCGTTTCCATTTTGTAGCCGCCTGGACCACCTGAGTCTCAATTCTTTTTTCAAGACCGAGCCCACAAGAAAATTCAATGGGCGTGCGTGAACCATCCCGGTCAAGGTAATCATTGACACCGCTGTCTTTGGTTACGATGAGCGGAACCTGAACCATAAAGAGGTTGAGTTCCTTGCACAGGTTCTCTTCAATAAAATTCTTTATCTTGAATAGTGCCTTCATTCTCTCCTTGGGACCCAACAAAGCCTCATAATTGCGAGGAAGAATCTTATCCACCTCTTCATAAGTGCTGATGCCCGGTCCTGCCAAATCCGCTTTCTTGTCTGCCATCATATACCCATATCCTCCTTTGGATGGGGACATAACAAGTTATTCGCTTCTGCATATCCTCACGAGCCGGAAATGCTCAGCGTGCCCGGAGGCGGTCGCCGAGATAGAGAAATATCTCAGACTCCTGGCTCCTCGGATTGCTCACCCGTTTGGCATCCGTAACGATCGCGTAGAATTCGGCCAAGATTTGCGGAAAGACGCATAAGGAGATTCTCCCTTTCAGCCCCCGATCTCTTAAGTCCTTTGATCTCTCGTGAAAGGGTGACCTCTCGTCAGCCGCATACACAAGGGGGAAAAGCATGGGGGACGTCCATTCCGAACGTGCTCTGCGCTTTAAGACAGATTAAGGCCGATTTTATGGCGTGAAAAAAACGCCCGAAAGGGCGCATTTTGTATTTTTGTGAGCTCTGTCAGGATTGGTCTTTTCCGGGACCGACCACTAATCGGCGTATACTCTGATTCCGAAGTTGGATGCCGAATCGGCATGCGCCCGAGCGTACAAGGACGCGAAACGTTTATCCGCATGGTATGGCACAGTTGGAAAGGTTCAGCCTCTGGCGGTTCAGGCAAGGCAAGATCTATGCAGTTTCAAAAGGATTGAAAACTTCGAGTGCTTGTATCTTCTTGAAATCGTCCACATTGCGGGTCGCCAACGTCATGTTGTTCAAGAGGGCAGTGGCCGCGATGACTGCGTCGGCCAGCCTGATATTCATTCCTCTTCTTATGCTGATAGTCTTTTCGGCTACCTCTTCGTCCACAGGATAGACATTCGCGAATTCCAAAAGACGCCGACATTTCTCAAACCCCTCCGGCGTGTGTTTATCCCACCCGAGGAATTCAATTTTGGTCAAAATGGAAACGCTTAAGGCCTGTCGCGCTATCAAATCCCCCAGAAAACTGACAGAGTCCTTTAGGCCCGCAGTATGGTAGATTAGAATGTTTGTATCGACCAGGTAATCACTCGTGGACATTACGTTCCCAGCTCGCTCTTAAACTGTCCGCCTCCAGATGCACATCGATTTCTTTGTATATGCCGGATGTTTCCTGGACTAGTTTTATCGCTTCAGTTTTAGAAAGGATTTGCTCTTCAGTGTCATAGATGAGATGGACTTTCATTCGCCTCCGAGGAAGATTTCTACTCGCATATTTGATGCGTCCGTTCTCGATAACGGCCTCTATGATTTTATGACCCATCGCGGTCTCCATTTGTTGGAAGGTATTAATTCTATATGCAAAATTAACACACGACAGAGAATGCGGTCAAGGCATTTATCAAATGCAGGTGATTTCTTGTTGGAAACGAAAAATTAGCAGGAAAAATCAGCGGGGTCAGGTCTTCATTCTTGACAATGTCAAAAATGAAGACCTGACCCCGATCATTTTCTACGATCATTTTCTATGACCCCGATCATTTTCTATGCCATTCATCTTTTTTGACAGCGTTTTGGCGCCATTGCCGGATGTAAGAGTTCGCCTGTAGGGGAAAATCCGCTCGGTGGGATCTGTGCGGGGGTGCTTGGCAACGGGCATTCTACCGCGATCCACGCTTCTTGAATATGTAGTAGGCGCTTTTCAAGCGTGATCTGACCTCGGAGCTGGGCCATACCATTCATATATTCTGCTTTATGCATTGCCAGGTGGAGCGTAATGCACGCCGCGCACGGATACTGTGCTCGTTTCCCTCTCCATTGGACCGGACACCGTATCCATAATGGGCTAACTATATGAAAAAACTGCTTGACTCATGTCCGTGATCGTAAGATATATCATTCGATAAGGCTTCAATGGGCCAGGCGCATTGCTGTTAAACCGATCTCATTCCCCGTAGCGTTGTTAGCTCTGCGGGGAGGAGAGGCGGGACGCCCGTGCAGAGATTGCTTTGCATTCCAAGGTGCAGATCGAAAGCGGTTCTAAGGGCACAGCGGAGGGACTGCGGAAGTTGGGGATAGTCCGCGGTAGGAATGCCCGTTACCAGGCACCTCCCGCGCAGATCACAGCGTGCGGATTTCCCGCCTCAGGTGATGGATGTATGGCAAATGCGAGATAGCGGAACATGCGCACGTGCAGAACCAAGCTGACATCGGAATCACACTAATCTCTAATAGATGAGCCTCTTGCAAAATGTTCAGTTTTGGTCAAGTTCAAGGAAGGCGAAAATTTTAAGCGGAGGAATACTCGAAGTATTTTGAGCATTAAAATTTGAGCCTGACGCAGAAATTGGCCAAAAGGGGACGTTTTGCAAGAGGCTCAGATGCAAGTTGGGCGCTTATGCGCCGTAGCCCTTCATTGATAATTCGCCGTTTTTCATCCGGCTTGGCAAGACCGGGGTTCCTCTTGAGCGTTTTCTCTGTGAGTAAGGCCAAGTCGCGTTTCGTTGGTGGTTTAAACAAATTTCAGTAAAATAATACGTTTCAGCAAATGTTGAAAAAGGTAGTTTTGATGAAATGCCCGCTTGACACCGTTGACATTTCACTGTATTGATTTATTTCAGCGATTGCTGAAAGGCTATTATAGAATGAAGCAAATCGGAAGTGAAATAGAAGGGAAGGCATTCGATGCGCTCAAAGCATGTTTGGGGCGAGTACCTTTTGTAACGATCGAATCTGTCGAGCAAGAGCCTCGTAGCGGTAATCTGCTGCCGGACATTCTGGCAACGGTGCATATTGCCCAGAAGCGACAGCGGATCATGGTAGAGGTGAAAGGCAACGGTCAACCGAGAGTGGTCCGTTCCGCTGTCTACCAACTCCTCCGCTATCGCGAAAACGATCCTGACGTGTACTGCGTGTTTGCCGCTCCCTACATCTCTCCGCAAGCGGCCGAGATATGCATCAAGGAAGGTGTCGGGTATATGGATCTGGCCGGTAATTGTCGGTTGACCTTTGACCAGGTGTATATCGAGCAGGAAGGAAAGGCAAACCCGTTTGCCCAAAAACGGGACCTGCGATCCCTTTACTCTCCAAAGGCAGAGCGGGTGGTTCGGGTACTACTGGATAATCCGAAAAGGGCGTGGCGGGTTCAGCCCCTGGCAGCAGAGGCTATGGTGAGTCTTGGACAGGTTTCCAACGTAAAGAGCCTGCTTCAGGACCGTGAATGGCTCACCAGTACCGAAACAGGGCTTCAGCTCTGCGCCCCGGATCAACTCCTGGCCGAATGGGCGGAAAACTACAACTTCAAAAGGAACACGACCCGGAACTATTACACCCTGAAGAGCATCAACGAGATCGAGGCCGACCTAGCGGCGATCTGCCGGCAATTGGAGATTCCCTACGTCTTGACCGGCTTTTCCGCCGCGGCACGGTACGCGCCTGCCGTACGCTACCAGCGGGCCACAGTCTACGTGGGGAAGAAGGCCGATGAGGTCGCCATGCTGCTGGCGTTGAAAGAGGTGACCACTGGTGCTAATGTGGCACTTCTTATCCCCTATGACGAGGGCGTCATGTACGGTTATCGGCTCATGGATGGAATACAAGTGGCAGCACCGATTCAGGTATATCTCGACCTGCTCCATGTGAAGGGCCGAGGTGAAGAAGCATCTGCCATGCTGTTGGATGACGTGATCAGAAAATCATGGTAACACGCAGGGACTATACGGCTGAGGCGGTGAAAGCGGCCAAGTCGGTACTGATCGAACTGATGCACCTGCTTGGTGAATACCGGGACGATATCGTTCTCATTGGTGGCTGGGTGCCTCAACTGCTGCTCCCCCAGGAGCCACGTCCCCATGTCGGGAGCATGGACATCGATCTTGCCCTGAATCACCTAAAGATCCAGGATGGGTACAAGCGGATAGAGGAATTGCTTCTCGGCCGCGGCTATTACCAGGAGCAGGGAAGGCAGCCTTTCATCTTCTTCCGGGACGTGCCGGCAGGCGGGAAAACGGTTAAGGTGCAGCTCGATCTCCTGGCAGGAGAGTATGAGGGAACCGGCAAAGGCCGTCGTCATCAGGCTATACAAGAGGTAAAGGCCCGCAAAGTACGCGGATGTGACATTGCATTCGACATGGTGGAAGAGGTCCTGGTTGAAGGGGAGATCCCCGGTCGCAGCCAAGACCGGGTGACGATCAGGGTCGCTTCTATCGTTCCGTTTTTCGTTATGAAGGGGATGGCCCTGAACGAGCGGATGAAGGAAAAGGATGCCTGGGACATTTATTACTGCATTCAGGCCTACCCCGGCGGAATCGAGGCCCTGGCGGAGGAATTTCGGCCTCATTTGTCCCATGGTCTCGTCCAAGAAGGTCTTGCAAAGATCGCCAAGCACTTTGTCGGCATAAAGTCAATCGGGCCGAAGTTTGTAGCCGACTTTGAGGGCGCAGATGATCCTGAAGAGGTGGAACGGATTACCCGTGACGCCTTTGAACGGGTGCATGCCTTCCTGGACAAGCTGGGGGAGACGATGGGGCTTGGAGGAGGAGTCGTGGAGCGCTTCACATAGACAACACCTGCGCTTCAATCAAGGGAGATCCCGTCCACATACACCAGATAATGATGAATCTGTGCACTAACGCCTATCATGCCATGAGGGACAATGGCGGCGAACTCCAAGTGTCGTTGTCCCAAATTGAAATCACCTCTGAGGATGAGATGAGCAGTTTCGTGAAGCCGGGCTACTACGTCCGATTGAGCGTGGGCGATACCGGGTGCGGCATAGACCGTTCGATCATGGAAAGGGTTTTCGAGCCGTACTTTACTACCAAGGAACAGGGTGAAGGCACAGGTTTGGGGCTCTCCGCAGTTCATGGAATAGTGAAGAGTTACGCCGGAGAAATCAGAGTATACAGCGAACCCGGGAAAGGAACCGTATTCCATGTCTATTTTCCCTGCATTTGCGATGAAGCCTGCCTGCCGGCACCTCATTTCTCTGAACCTCTTCCGAGAGGCACCGAAAGAATCCTGCTGATTGACGACGAGAGACAGATTCTGGAGATGGAGCGGCAAATGATCGAGCGACTGGGCTACCGCGTAACCATCCGGGACAACAGTCCGGACGCTTTGGAAACCTTCCGCGACAATCCTGATGAATTCGATCTGGTTATTACCGATATGACCATGCCGGACATGACGGGCGATGCTCTGGGGCAAAAACTCCTGAGAATTAGACCTGATATTCCTGTACTCCTCTGCACCGGTTTCAGTGACAGGGTAAGAAACGAAGGCGATGCCGCTGGAATCGGCATCAAGGGTTTCCTGATGAAACCTATTTCTCTGCGTGAGCTTGCAGGGACAATGAGAGACTTGTTGGACGCCGCAGAACAAATAGAGAGCGATCCGACCCGAATCCGCCGCCTTTATCCGGCGTACAAGGAAGCCAGAGGCAATCTCCATCTCGTGAATTGAGCTATTCCCCGGAAAGGACTGTGTTTACGGTGTCCGACCGATCGGCAGGCCGTTTGCCGTTATCAGTTCGCCGTTGTCAGACGGGACATGTACAGGTTCTTATGGATACACGGCGCACGTATTCTCCGTAAATCAGCCACAGTGATTCGTCAGGCTAAGGGCTTGCTCAGAAATTAATTGGCATTTTAGGCGCTCGGATTCAGGTCAGATCTGCTCGATCCGAGGCTGCAAAACCGGAGGAGCCTGTCGGACTTACGATGATCTACTGCGAGAAGTGGGATGACGGCCCAAATATTCCCGAATTTTCGTTGCATAGCAACACTATGCGCCTCAAATTCGTGAATATTTGGTCTCGTCCTCCACTTCCCTCGCGACGAGCTCCTAAGTCCGGCAGACTCCTTGGAATAGTCGTTCTATTTGGAGGATTTTGCAGTTGAGGATCGGATAAATCTGGCCTGAAGCTGTGATGCATAAAGTGCCGAGTTATTTCTGAGCATGCCCTAAACAGCACCTTTCCCTCATGGGTCGGACCACGTTAAGTCTTTGAAGGCAAATAGAATATGCTATGAATATGCCCTGATTGAGGTGTTAGAGGCACCATTTTGGGCTCGAAATGGTGCCTCTATGGAAAGGATATGCGCTGTTCGACCCAGGCCCGCGAGGCATTTCAGGATGTCACCTTTCCCAAAGCGGTTTGGCAAAAGAAATGGGTAGTGTCTTGCAAGCCCGTAATCCAGCGACCGGAACAGGTTTCGAATACCTGGGACGCTGCATCCATCCGCCTGAGGGCGATTACCAACAACTGTATCCTGCCCGTAGCCGACGACAAGGTCACTTTCCGGTACAAGGATTCTCAGGCTGGCCGGTCCGCCTCAGGCGGATGACGCTCGACGTCTTGGAATTCATCCGGCGCTTCATCTGCTCTTAAACAATAAAACACCACTCTTTGCAGCCTCCCTCAATAGCCTGACAGCATTGACACAAACGGGCAAACGAATAACACTCTTTGCGGAGCAAGGCGAAGCCGACCTGGAACTCACTTGGACTAAGCCGCATAGCTGCCAGGCGTCCCTTTGGGAGATTCGTCGGCCTCCCGCTGTTGTCTTCTTTGAGTTTATATAGACTTCCAGATAAAGTTTTTGGGTGCGTTATCGGTCGGGGATGTACGAATAGGTACTATCCCCTCCCTGCTGCCTTCCCAAAAACATTATCTGAAAGTCTATAGTAGAAGTTGGTTGATATTTCAAGATGAAACGCAGTGCCCGAAAGAAATGTGAAAGAAGCATGGGAACTTCCGTGCAGAGTCCGCGTGGCATAACGTTATACCAGCCTTGGTGGGCACGACGAAACTGTGCCCACCCTACCTGGCTAGAGAAACTTATAATGTTATGGACGTCCCCATTCATCCACACGGACCTACGTCCCTAAGAATGTATTTGCACTCCCTCCGGATTCCACAGTAAAATTCTTGTATCACTCCAATTCTTGATAATCGGCGGAAAACAGCTTATCCCTGTTCACGGGATCATCGTGCATTCGCGCACGGATGGAACCTGTATTACTGAAGTGAACGTTCACCGTTCACCGAAAAGAGGTTCCTCGCTTTGCGGGGAATACTTGGCTCCTGATCTCTGGTTCCTGGTTTTTTGGGACTAGAGACCGAAACGGAATACGAGATCCGCCTGCGGCGGAGTCTTTGCAAAAAGACGCTTTTCAGATTCTTACGGACAACGGTGAACGGTCAACGGTGAACGTTTACGAGTCTCTAACCGGAGGATAATGCAATGCAAGAGAATGTCGACCTGCAATGGTATACGGTTCCCGTTGAAAAGCTGCGTTGGACATGCCCTGAGGGGCAGCTTACGTTCGAGTGCACCACGGAAATAGAGCCGCTGAAGGAATTCATCGGCCAAGCCAGGGCGCTTGACGCCATAAACTTCGGGCTTAACATAGATGGATGGGGATATAACCTTTTCTTGACCGGTCTAACCGGGACCGGGAAGGCAAGGATCATTAAGAGCCGTCTCGAAAGGTTCATCAAGGAAAGGGAAGGCGTGGACTATGATCCCAAAGACTGGTGCTACGTCCACAATTTTTCTGATCCGGACCGGCCGAGAACTCTGGCCATGAAGAAAGGAAACGGTAAATCGCTCAGGGACAACCTGGATAAGTTGTTGAAACGATTGATTGAGGAGATACCAAAGGTCTTTGGAAATGAGGAATATGCCAAGCAAAAGCAGGAAATAATGGAGGGCCATTCAAAGCAGTATCAAGAGAGCTTTGACGCCCTGGATAAGGAGGCACGGGAGAAGAACCTTATGGTTCAGATGTCGGCAACGGGCGCAGCAATAGTCCCGCTGATCGACGAAAGACCGATGTCCCGGCAGGAATTCGTGAGCCTCAGTGAAGAGGAACGGGCGTCCATTGAAGAGAAACGGCGGGAGATAATGGCAAAACTGGATACTACCTATGCCCGGATTAGAGAGGCTGAAAAATCGATAAGTGAGGAGATGGAACAGATTGATCAGCGGACCGGGGAACACGTCATATCGATGCCTTTTGGTGAATTAACGGAGAGTTACAAGGAGTCTCCCGAGATCCTGGAATTCCTGAAGGAACTGAGGGAGTATACGCTGAGCAACCTGGAATTGCTTACCCAGCCGCAGACACCCCCCCAGATTCCCGGGATGCCGTCAATACCGGTGCATACGGATCCCTACGTCGCATACCGTGTGAACCTTTTCGTGGACAACAGTTCGACCAGCGGTCCGCCTATCATTATTGAATCAAATCCGAACTGGTTCAACATGTTCGGCAAGATAGAAAGAAAGGCATTGATGGGGACTTATATGAGCGACCATACGATGATTAAACCCGGGGCTGTGCACACGGCGAACGGCGGTTATCTGATTCTGAATATTCGGGATGTGCTGCTGAATCACGGCGTTTGGGAAGGGCTGAAAAGGGTAGTCAAGACCAGAGAAATAAAGGTTGAAGACCCCTATGAGCAATTCAATTTCTTTTCGCCGTTAGGTATGAGACCCCAAGGTCTGCCCGTCGATCTGAAGATAATCGTAATGGGTGACGACTATCTCTACCATCTGCTTTCGCAGTACGACGAGGAGTTCTGGGAGATGTTTAAAGTCAAGGCGGATTTTGATCATCAGGTGGAACGTACTGATGAGAATATGAAAGCCTATGCCTGTTTTGTCCGGAATTGCTGCGATGAAGACAAACTACTGCCCTTTGATCGATCGGGGGTGGCCAAGGTAATGGAACAGGCTGCCCGGGCCGTCAGCGATCAGGAAAAGCTTTCCGCCAGGTTCGGTCCGATGAAGGACCTGCTTGTAGAGGCGAATTTCTGGGCGAAAGATGCGAAGAGCCCCGTTGTGAAGGGGGAACATGTAGAAAAGGCGGTACAAAAGAAGATTTATCGTTTGGACCTTGTGGCCGAACGAATGAGAAAGCTTATTGAAGAAGGCACATTGATGGTCGATGTCGAAGGGGCCGTAGTGGGCCAGGTGAATGGACTTGCTGTTTACGACAACGGCATTTTCAGCTTCGGACGACCCTCTCGTATTACTGCCAAGACTTTTCTGGGCCGGCGCGGAGTAATCAATATAGAAAGGGAATCCCAACTGAGCGGGCCGGTCCATGATAAGGGCGTATTCATCCTCTCAGGTTATCTCGGGTGGAAGTATGCGCAGACGAAACCGATGGGCCTGTCGGCCAGTATCTGTTTTGAACAGTCGTATTCCGGGGTGGAGGGCGACAGCGCCTCATCGACGGAGCTTTACTCAATCCTGTCAAGTCTTTCAGAGATTCCCATCAGGCAGGACGTTGCGGTAACCGGGTCGGTAAACCAGAAAGGAGAGGTCCAACCGATTGGCGGCGTTAATCAGAAAACTGAAGGTTTTTTTGACGTATGCAAAGCAAAAGGGCTTACCGGAAACCAGGGTGTACTCGTTCCACATCAGAACGTGCGCAATCTTATGCTTCGTGAAGACGTTGTCCGGGCTGTAAAAGAGGGCGAATTCAATATCTATTGTGTAAAGACGATTGACGAGGGAATCGAGATTCTGACGGGCAGGCCCGCAGGAAAACGGCAGTATGATGGAACTTATCCGGAGGGCAGCGTGAACTTCCTGGTAGATAATCGCCTGCGAGAGTTCGCTGATACACTGCGAGAGTTCCAGGACTACGAGTTTGAGGAAGAAAAAAGCGAATAGATTTCGGATTTCGGATTGTGGATTGAGACACAGTGCTGAGTACTGAGTACTGAGGGCTGAGGGCTGAGTGAAAGACAAGATTTCCAGGCCGGAGTTCTTCTTCTGACTCTTCATTCCGAAATCCGAAATCCGAAATCCGAAATCTATTCAGGTTCCCAGATAGGCCTCCTTCACAAGAGGATTTCCAATAAGCTCCTCATTTGTGCCGGAAAGCGTCAGCGTGCCTGTTTCAAGGACGTACCCGCGCGCCGCGAGACGGAGCGCCATGCCGGCATTCTGTTCAACGAGCAGAATGGTAATTCCTTCCCTGTTGATATCGGCGAGCATGGAAAGGGTCTCTTTGACAAGAGACGGGGAAAGCCCCATGGAAGGCTCATCGAGAAGAAGGATCTTCCCTTTGCTCATTAAGGCCCGTGCCAGGGCGAGCATCTGCTGTTCTCCGCCGGAAAGAGTCCCGCTTAATTGACTCCTTCGTTCCTTAAGGCGGGGAAAGAGGCCGAAAATACGGTCATAGTCGGCCAGGATCTCATCTTTGTCTTTTCGCTGCCAGGTCGCGATTCTAAGGTTTTCCATTACGGTAAGATTGCCGAACATGCCCCTGCCTTCCGGCACGTGGGCGATGCCTCGTGCGACCCTGAGATGCGGAGGCGTGCCGTTCAAGCTCTTGTCTTCGTATACTATTTCACCATCGTATGGAATGAGACCGGAGACCGCGCGAAGGATGGAGCTCTTTCCGGCGCCGTTTGCGCCGATAAGCGTTACGATCTCGCGGCTGCAGATATCGAACGACACGTTTCGCACCGCTTGTATGGATCCGTAAGATATTGAAAGATTCCTGATTTCAAGCAGGACATTTCTCTCAGTCATCTATTCTCTCACCCAAATAAGCTTCGAGTACCTTTGGATTGCCTTGAACTTCCCGTGGTGTGCCTTCCGCTATGGTCGTTCCGAAATCAAGCACCTTGAGCCTCTCGCAAATTCCCATGACCAGACGCATCTGATGTTCTATGAGAAGCATGGTAAGACCGAATTCCCTTCGTATCCGCAGAATGAATTCCATCAACTGATCGACTTCCTTCGGGTTCATGCCGGCAGCGGGTTCGTCGAGCAGAAGCAGTTGGGGCCGGGTGGCGAGCGCGCGTATGATTTCAAGCCGCCTCTGAAGACCGTAGGAGAGATTCCTGGCCGGTTCAACTGCAGACGCTTCGAGTCCCACAAAGGACAGGAGCTGCATCGACTCCTCGATAATGCGGTTCTCTTCCGTCCTGTATCGTCCGGTGTGCAGAAGGGCCTCTACAAAACTGTATTTTGCATGCCCGTAATGAGCGATTCTGACATTGTCGAGCACGGTAAGCTGGTTAAAAAGGCGGATATTCTGGAATGTGCGTGCTATGCCGAGAGAAGTTATCCTGTCTGGAGTCTTTCCTGTAATCTGCCTGCCCTGGAAGCTGATGCTGCCGGCCGCCGGACGATAGACACCGGTTATGAGGTTAAAAACCGTAGTTTTGCCCGCCCCGTTCGGTCCGATGAGGCCCACCAACTCACCGGGCTCGAGCGTAAGATCGAAACCTGAAATCGCGCAGAGCCCCCCGAAGTAGTGGGTCACGCCATTTATTTCAAGAAGTCTAGCCACCAAGACACCAAGACACCAAGACACCAAAAAGACCAAAGATATGAGTGGGAGACGCGGAGACGCGGAGAAGAGAAAAACTCATCGTGGCATGCCCTTTCCCTCGCACCGGGTCGTTATTACGCAATCCCGGCCCAAGCGCTCTACGCACCGTATACAACTTGTTTGGCAATTGCTTCTTCTTTTGGTGATAATTGAGAACTCATTTACTTTGTGTCTTTGTGCCTTTGTGGCTCTCGTTTTCCGGCAGGAACCACGAGAACTCACGCAAACCCATGATGCCCCTTGGCCGGAAGAGCATCAAGAGGACAAGAATCAAAGGTATTATCACCATTCGCCAGATCTCGAGCGGCCTCAATACTTCGAGCAGGAAGGTGTAACTCGTGGCCCCGATTATGGAACCGGCGATGGAGCCCATCCCGCCCAGATAGACCATTACGAGCATATCGGTTGTTCTTATTACGTCGAACATGCCGGGGCTGATGTACTGCAGCAAATGTGCAAAGAGCGCTCCGGCAATCCCTGCGAAAAAAGATGAAACGGTGAAGGCCATGAGCTTTACATGCCTCGTGTTAACACCCATCAGCTCCCCGGCAATTTCATCTTCACGAATCGAAAGGACTCCTCGACCGTAATTTGAATAGATAAAGTTTCTTATAAGCCAGATGCTCAGGGCTACCCAGAACAACGTCCATGGAAGGCTTGTAAGCTTATCCATACCGAGAAACCCGTGCGCCCCGCCCACTGCGTCTATGTTTTCCAGAACGGATTTTACAATCATGGTGAAGGCAAGCGTGACTATTGCCAGATAGTCGCCTCGGGTACGGAATGAAGGGATAGCTATCACCAGGCCCAAAAGAGCGGCGCCGAGTCCGCCCGCAAGCACGGCCGATGGAAACGCGTATGAAGAAGTAACCGGGAGGAATCTCACAGTCAGGACCGATGATATATAGGCCCCGATTGACATGAATCCGGCATGGCCCAGAGAGAATTCACCCATGTATCCGTTGACGAGATTGAGACTCAGGGCGAGTATTATATTGATTCCTGCATACATGAGGACCTGCTGGATGTACTGATTCAAAAGATTATATCTGGAGACCGCGCAGGAAACCGCAAGAAGGAAAAACAGAGCAAGGGGGAGGAAGAGACGCCTTGATACTGACCTCGTCGGGTTTTTCGGGAGAAGTGACCCTGTCACGTCATTCATACCTTTTGGGGTCTGGGTTTGCCGAGGATTCCGTGCGGACGGAAGATGAGCAGGACGAGCAGCAGGGCAAAAGCTACGAAATCACGATATGTCGAGGGCAGAAAGGCGGCGACGAGAATCTCTGTCGCTCCCAGGATATAAGCTCCGGCCATTGCTCCTTTTATATTTCCAATGCCGCCTACCACAGCCGAGATGAAGGCCTTCCATCCGACAAGAATACCCATATACGGGTCGATTACAGGATACGCCAAGCCGTACATCACACCGGCAGCGCCTCCCAGGCCGCTGCCCAGAGCAAAGGTTATGGAAATAATGGTGTCTACCGGCACACCCATGAGCGGCGCTATACTCTTGTCCCACGATATCGCCCGCATGGCTATACCGATTTTTGTGTGCTGAACAACGTAGTTCAGGAAGACCATAAGAGCTATCGAAAGGACTATGATTACGACCTGCAGTGAAGAAATGGTTACTCCGCCGAGCGTCCAGTTTATATTAGGAATGAGAGGGGGAATATGCTTAGGATAGGGACTCAATGCCAGGGTAAAATTCTCGAGGAAAATTCCCACCCCCAGGGCGGTGATTATTGCGGAAACGCGCGGCGCCTGACGGAGCGGTTTGTATGCCACCCGTTCCACGGTTACGCCGAGGAGGGCTACCCCGGCGATGGCGAGCAGAAGGACCGGGACAAACGAAAGGTGTAGAAACGTAACGGCCAGAAAGCAGATGAACGCCCCCACCATGAAGAAATCCCCGTGGGCGAAATTGATCATGGTCAATATCCCATAGACCATGGTGTAGCCCAGTGCGATCAAGGCATAAATACTGCCTAACTGCAGGGCATTGAGAGATTGCTGAAGTAAATAAGTCATGAGGACGTTGTCCGTTCACCGTTGACCGTTGACCGACAAGACAGAAAACTCCTGAGCTTCCGGTAAAGATCTGTCTTTCATTCGTGCTCGTGCCTGCAATCGGATCCGGAATTGAATATCGAATATCGAACAAGGAATTTAGAATTACGAAGTTTTCCGTGTGTTGTTCTTTGCCCAGCCCTCTTGGATCCCCAAGATCAAATACTCATCAACCATTCTTCGACATTCATCATTCCTTGTTCGACATTCGATATTCTGATCCGATAGGGCAGGCGGACAGATCAATGAGTATGAACCGGGAACGGATAGCGGTCAATCCCTTCATGGTTTAGCATCGGCGTACCAGCAGAACTTGCCACCCCTGATCTGCATAATTACTGCGCCTTTTACAGGGTCGCCGGAGCCGGCTTGAAAGCGCATGTCGCCGGTAACCCCCTTATAGTCCGTAATCCTCGATAGCGTATCGCGCACTCGCTGCCGGTCGGCTGATCCCGTTTTCTGGAGCGCCTGCCACAGGAGCCCAAAAGCGTCGTATGTCAGGGCGGCTATATCGTCCGGTGTGCTTTTGTATTCCGACTTATATGCCTCGACGAATTTCCTTGTGACAGGATTAGAAGATTCCGAAGAGTAGTGGTTGCAGAAATAGAATCCCTCGCATTCGCTACCTGCCATTTTTATGAGCTCTTCCGTACTCCAGGCATCGCTGCCGAGAAATGGAACACTTATGCCCAGACGACGGGCCTGCTGCACTTGAAGGGGTACGTCCGTGTAATAGCTGGGAAGGAATATTATCTCGGGCTGCGATTTCTTGATCTTTGTAAGCTGCGCAGTGAAGTCCTTATCTCCGGTGGTGTATGTCTCCCAGGCAACTATGCTGCCGCCATGCCCCTCGAAACTCTTTTTGAAGAGCTCGGACTGGCTTTTCAGAACCTCTGAAGCGACATCAAAGAAAACGGCCGCCTTTTTTATGCCGAGATTTTCAGCGGCGAATTTTCCCAATACGTGCCCTTCAAAAGTGTCCGTGAAGCAGGCGCGGAAGACGTACTGTTTGGGCGCGCCGGTTCTTGCATCGAGGGTGGTTTTAGGGTTTGTAGACCAAGGGGCAATCATCACTATTCTTGATTTTTCGGCAATTTCGGAGACGGGGAGCGCATTACTGCTCGAGTTGGGTCCCACAATCGCAACGGCATCGGTCTGGTTGATCAGCTTCTGGGCGGCTGACGCGGCCTGGTCGGGTTTTGATGCGCTGTCTTCAATGCAGAGATCTACTTTGTAAGCCTTCCCGGCGAGTTTGATCCCGCCGGCATTATTAATTTCCTTAACCGCAAGCTCCGCTGCATTCTTGCAGGAAGCGCCAACTGCCGGTATTTGCCCCGTCAGCTCAGCGATTAGACCCACCTTGATCGTCGGGTCCCCGCCTTTCTGGCATCCTGCTATGGTTACCCCCATGAGCATGGCCAAAATGATTGATCCGAAACTGTTCATGTGTAATGCCCCCTGAAACGGCAAAGCTTACGTTGCCAAGTTTTCGACACGATTCAGCCGCCATTGTGGAACGTGGAGACTTCGAAGAAAGCCTGAAGGAACCCTGGAATACTCAACTGGCGTGCTTGAATGGCTTCAGCAAAGGACTGTAGCATTTTCGGAAATCAGTGTCAATGAGGGTCTGTCTCCCGGGTAGGGTAGATTTGTTCTAGCTGGCTATCCTATGGAATTCAGTCAAGTTATGTCTGCTTTTGGTCAAACCGACCTTCGTTTGGGCTTGACACGTTCTCACAGACATAGCTGCGCGACCCCGGCGGAGGCGGAAAGCATTCTTCCCCTTGGGAGCGGCGCAAAAAAGCCCGGCCTCCGACAGGTCGCCCGACTCCTCGTGCCGAGCTGGGGCTCGGCGCTCCCAGGGAAGGCATGCCCGTCAATGCCGAATTTCAAGCTCAGAACAAATTTACCGTGATTTTGAGGACTTTGCGAGCGAAGATCGGTTGAAAATATGGTACAGTTGGGATGCGAAAATGCCAAGTTATTCTTGCGCAAGCCCTAAGTCCGACAGGCTCCTGGAATTCCGCAGAAAGGAGAGAGCGTATCAATATGTGTTCACATTGAAGGCAATTCTGTTGACACTCCCGGAGCCTGTTGGAGTTATGATGATTTGAGCGCTCAAACATTCCCGGAGTTTTGACCGTCTGTCTGTCTGTCTGTCTGTCTGTTGTGTTCCGTCTTCACGTTTTCTGGGGTGCAAGCAGAGCTAAGGGTCTGTCACGGAATAGGTTGTGCAATTCTGAGTGCTGAGGCACCCGTCTGGCAAGGCGCGAGGAGGGCGCATACCCGCGAGTATGCAACCGACGAGCAACGCAGCCGGACTGGATGGATCGGCGCTCAGAATGCTCAAGTTATTTCGTGACAGACCCTAAAATCGGGCGAATGCAAGAATCGCCCCTACAGGACACGCGCTGATCGTGCAGGAGACCTGCTTTGACTTGCACCCCGTCTTCCCACTCTGCTCCGGAATTATGGAAAAAGGCATGTTTGTTGCATAATTACCGGTGCAAAACTGGCAAGAGGGAAGCTGTTGATGGATGGATGTAAAGGAAGGATACTCCTGCTCGATCGTGAGAAGACCGTTCAGGAGGCTACGGCTGATGTACTCGAGTACATAGGATACTCGGTGACGTGCGCAGATAACCCCCGTGAAGCGTTCAGAATTCACTATGAGGCGCGAACATGTGACTCTATCTCTTTTGACGCCGCGATAATTGATTCAGAAATCCTGAAATCAAAGGAAGACGCTGCTACTTTATCACACATCCGGCAAATGGACCAGGGCATAAAGATTATCGTGAGCAGTGCCTATCCCATGCCCGGCGCGTTCGCAAACATTCAGAAGCTCACTATTGACGGGATAATTATCAAACCATACAGAATAAGGAGCCTGGAGGCGGTTCTGAAATGGCTTGTCACGGGAAGAAAAGCGATCAGGCACTGATGAAGATAGCCGCGCCCAAAGGAATGACGACGAAGAACACGAAAAAGAGCTTTGCGTTATGCCTGTTGGAGTCCCCGCGGGATTCAGCCCGCAACCGCGTGCCAGAGGATAAAACCCGGTCCTGAGACCATGAAAGCGAGTGGATTATTTTTGATGAGTTCGTAAAAAGTCGAAAAGTACTGCTTTTTGTCATTCCGGCGGAAGCCAGAATCCAGGCTATTCAAGTAGTTATGGGGGAGCTGGACTCCGGTTTTCACCGGAGTGACGACTTTTTACGAGACCATTATTTTTGCAGTTTGTAGGATTCGGAGATGAAACACCTTCTGTACTTCATCTCCGACTGCGATTGGAGATAGCGGAGGCCACAGACGGAGAGATAAAAAAAGAATATGAAGACAAATACGCTGACTATGCGTTTCCAGTATTGACGGGCAACAATCGCCATGAGACCTCACACATTCCGCTCAGCGTATTATATATGTTCCGTTGAAGGCGTTCAATCTGTTTTTCATTGAGCCTCTTGCAAAACGTCCTCTTTTGCCCAATCTCTGCGTCAGGCTCAGATTTTAATCCTCAGAAGGCCAGGAAGCCAGGAAGCTGGGAAGCCGAAGCTGGAAAGCTGGAAAGCTGACACGCTGGGATTGCCTCTCAGCCTTCTCGCCTCCAAGCATCCCAGCCTTCAAGCCTTCAAGGGTTAAAACCTTCGCCTTCCCCTCCGGGGCGTAGGCCCTCCGGGCCGGAGGCTTGACCTTGGCCAAAATTGAACATTTTGCAAGAGGCTCCATTGACTCGCAAATAATCCAGACTCCTCAACTGCCCGTGGTCAGATATGGGGCTATTTGTTCGTACTTTGCGTCGCTTACCCCTGTTACCGCCTTGAGATCGGTCTTGCGTGTGAAGCAGCCGGATTTCCTGCGGGCATCTATGACCTTTTTGGCCAGGCTCGGTCCGATGCCGGGGATCAACTGGAGATCCCTTTCGGTAGCCGTACTGAGCCGCATGGGAATACCCAGGAGATACCGTTCGGCGTTGGACATGGGAGTCAATTTGATTGAGGGCGCTCCTATATTTCGCCCGCTGATAAAAACATTTGCAGATGATACCCTTGAATGGAGCAGGGCAGGGGGGATGAGCGTCCAGGTAGTGATCCCACCCGCTCTTCGAACTGCCTCGCGGACAGTCGGTTCACAGTAGAAAGTGTAAATACCCGGCTTTCCTATTCCGTGTCCCTCGACCCGGACAAATTGGAGATTGTGGCTCGAAAACCCCAAGGGAAGGGAAGTGCCGCATGAGTTTATAGTAGACTGAGGGTAGGTCGCCACCCCAAGGAGAATTGCCGCGAAAAGGAGAAGCAGATGGCATTCCGCTCTAGTCATTCGCGATGTCGATCCCCCAGGTCCGACAGGCTCCTAGGACCTGCCCTCTCTTTTCTTTCTGCCATCCTTTAAGAACTTGTAATTGATGCTGTCCACCAGGGCCAGCCAGCTTGCTTCAATGATATCCGTTGAAACGCCGACCGTTCCCCAGGTGTCTTCTTTGTCGCTTGTCTCTATAAGCACTCTGACGCGGGCTCCCGTTCCGGTTTTATCGGGAATAACGCGTACCTTGTAGTCATCCAGGTGTATGTCTTTAAGCTCGGGATAGAATTTATCCAGGGCCTTTCTGATTGCATTGTCGAGAGCATTCACGGGGCCGTTTCCCATGGCGGCCGTGTGTTCGATCTTTCCGCCCACACCGAGCATGATAGTCGCTTCGGCCTTTGCTTCGTCATCTTCTTTCGATTTGTGATCAATCACTCTGAACCCGAGAAGGTCGAAGTACTTCTTCTGCATCCCGAGCGCACGATGCATAAGGAGTTCGAAGGATGCTTCCGCACCTTCGAACTGGTATCCGGCGTTTTCCAGGTCCTTCAGCTCTTTTACTATTTCCATTACGACCGGGTCGCTGCTTTCAATGTTGAGACCGCACCGCTCCGCTTTATGGAGGACGTTACTTCTGCCGGAAAGATCCGAAACGAGGATCCGCTGGGTATTTCCCACCTTTTCCGGAGGGATATGCTCGTACGTCTCGCGGTTACGCTGGACCGCACTGACGTGAATGCCGCCTTTGTGTGCAAAGGCGCTGGCCCCGACAAACGGCTGATATTTGTTATGCGGGAGGTTTGCGATTTCATTTATGAAGCGCGAAGTCTCGGACAGTTTCGCTAACTGTTCTTCGGAGATGCAGGAGACTTTCATTTTCAGCGCAAGATTCGGGATTACCGTGCAAAGATTGGCGTTGCCGCACCTCTCGCCGTAGCCGTTGATCGTGCCCTGGACCTGCACTGCACCGAGCCCTGCGGCTACCAGGGAGTTCGCCACGGCAAGACCGCTGTCGTTATGAGTGTGGATGCCGAAAGGACAGTCTCCGAAATGGCTTTTGAGTGCTTTTATGATCTGCTCCACTTCGTGTGGAAGCGTGCCCCCATTTGTATCGCAGAGGATGAGGCAATCGGCTCCCGCAGAACCGGCCTCCTTCACTGTAGCCAAGGCGTACTCGCGGTTGGCCTTAAAGCCGTCAAAGAAGTGTTCTGCGTCATAGAAGAGGGTTTTGACGTGCAGCCTGAGATACGCCAGGGAGTCCCTGATGATCTCGATGTTCCGGTCAAGGCTGACGCGCAAAGCGTCACGGACGTGTACATCCCATGTCTTGCCGAATATGGTTATGACGTCTGTCCCGGCATTCAAAAGAGCGAGAATATTGGCATCATTTTCCGCTGTGACACGCGGATTGTGCGTGCTCCCAAAAGCTGCAATTCTGGCGTTGGACAGGGCGTAGTTTTTTATCTCCTTAAAGAACTGCACGTCTTTAGGGTTTGACCCCGGCCAGCCGCCTTCGATATAGTGTATTCCGAGTTCATCGAGCTTCAAAGAAATGCGGATTTTATCTTCGACGGAAAGATTAAAATCTTCCGCCTGAGTCCCATCTCTTAGAGTCGTATCGTAGATTTCCATTGTCTTTGACTTCTTTTTTGGACCCATCAGATCATCCCCTTCCTGGTTTACAGCTCCACCCGCTATCCCTGTCCCGTAGGCGCTAACATGAACCGCGAGACAGTAAGCGGAGGCAATTAAGAATATCGAATGTCGAACAAGGAATGATGAATGTCGAAGGATGTAAAAAAAGTGCCCAAAGCAAGCTAGAGTGAACTAATAACATAACGGGAAAACTTCATAATTCGAAATTCCTTGTTCGATATTCGATATTAAAACTGCATTGGGCCAAAACCGGTAGCTTAAGTCACTGCCTTTACTTTCACTAGATCGTCTCCATTATCGGCGCCGCGCCTCCGAGATTAAAAGTATCGTGCAGTACCCGGACTGCGAGCTCGGTGTATTTCTCATCAATTATCGCCGAGATTTTGATTTCCGAGGTGCTTATCATGAGTATGTTTATGCCGTGCGACGCAAGTGTTCCAAACATCTTGCTCGCGATGCCGGAATGATTTCTCATCCCGAGCCCGATCAAAGATACCTTGGAGATACTCTCGTCGCCCATGACCTTCTCGCATCCGATCTCTTTGCCGACCTTGCGAACTATCTCGATAGCCTTTGCAAAATCGGGTTTTGAGACGGTAAACGTGATGTCGGTTAGGTCTGATGCCCTGGTATTCTGTATGATCATGTCCACCAGTACATTCGCATCGGAAATAGGAGTGAAGATTTTTGCGGCGATACCTGGTCTGTCAGGCACTTTGGTCAGAGTTATCCGAGATTCGCTCTTGTTATAGGTTACGCCGGTAACCACCTTATCTTCCATTTCGTTTTCCTCCTCTACGACCATGGTACCAGGGTTGTTGTTAAAAGATGAGCGGACATGCAAAGGCACGTTGTAACGCTTGGCAAATTCCACCGAACGAATTTCAAGGACTTTTGCCCCGAGGCTTGCCATTTCCAGCATCTCGTCGTAAGAAATCCGATTTATCTTGCGAGCGCTGGAGCAAATGTTGGGGTCTGTTGTGAAGACGCCCTCTACATCGGTAAAGATCTCACATAGATCGGCTTTGAGCGCTGCTGCGACGGCCACGGCCGTGGTGTCCGAACCGCCGCGCCCGAGGGTGGTAATGTTTCCTTCGCAGTCCTCACCCTGGAAACCGGCTATGACTACAATCCGGCCATCTTCGAGATTGCGTCTGATTTCTTCCGTAGTGATCTCCGTTATTCGCGCCTTGCCGTATGAATTATCAGTACGAATGCAGACTTGATGGCCAAGGAAAGAACGCGCATCGCAACCCATGGATTTCGCAGCTATGGAGAAAAGAGCGATCGTCACCTGTTCTCCGGTGGAAACAAGGACATCCATCTCGCGAGGGTCGGGGGCGTCGGTTACTGCATTGGCAAATCCGACGAGTTTGTTTGTCTCACCGGCCATGGCCGAGAGAACCACAACCATATCATTGCCCTGGCGCTTCGTCTCGATTACCCTTTGAGCCACCTTCTGTATTTTGGCTACGTCCCCGACTGATGTACCTCCAAATTTCTGTACAATCAATGCCATTTGAATACTCCTAACCCGGACAAGCCGGAACCAACGGTTCAAGGTTCAAGGTTCACGGTTCACGGTTCACGGTTCACGGTTTAATGCTGAACTCTTAGAAGAGAATCTCTGCAACCGCTTTAATGCAAAGCGTTTCCGGATACAGTGAAAAATATCTTGCCAGAATTGTCATTAATCTTATGGCTTAGTGACTAACCCATGAAGACGTTCACCGTTCACCGTTGTCCGTTCACCGAAAAAAGGCGATCGGCTATCAGCCCTCAGCACTAAAAGGCCAAGAAATTGTCATCATACCATTTTACGATCAATGTCCAATGTTCAATGCTCGTAACAATTTAGCGCTTTGCAAAAACGCGCTAAATCTCAATGCAAAATTAAAAATGCAGAATGAAAAATACAAGATCTCGAAACAAATCCTTTAAATTTTGAATTTTGCACTTTGAATTTTGCATTTTGAAT
This sequence comes from Pseudomonadota bacterium, assembly GCA_043806955.1. GTDB lineage: Bacteria > Desulfobacterota > QYQD01 > QYQD01 > JAZDGK01 > JAZDGK01. The sequence goes on from JAZDGK010000001.1 coordinate 22,543, forward strand.
TCAAGTTTAGCCAGTTTTTCAAAAGGCTAAACTGTCACCAATGCTCAATAACCAATTTCCAATCAGGAGAGGGTCCGTTGGACATTGGACATTGAGTATTGGACATTCGATATTGGGAATATCCCTGAGCTTTGCCGAAACTCGAGATTGGCAACCCGCAACCCACACCCCGTCCACGGTCTACTGAACCATTAGCCGACAAGAGGAGATGGTCTGAAGCCTGCGATCCGTAATCAATCCGAAATCGGAATACTCTCAACACGTAACACGCGACTCGAATGCAATCTACAAATTATTGAACAATTTTTCAAGCCGTTCCACCCATTTATTGCCTTTGGGCTCAAAGATAATCTGCCGTTTATCGTCCTCTACGAGGAGGGTGACGGCCATCCGGTCATCGGGAAGTATTTCCGCCATACGCTCGGGCCACTCAATGATCGTGACGCCCGACCCATAGAGATACTCTTCAAGTCCCAGATCGGCATCATCGCCCGCCGCGAGACGATAGAAATCCATGTGGAAGATTGTAAGACGGCCCTGGTATTCGTTGATGATGGTGAAAGACGGGCTGATAACGGTATCTTTGTCGGCTATGTCAAGTCCAAGGGCTATTCCTTTTGTAAGCCAGGTCTTTCCTGCGCCCAGTTCGCCGCTAAGGGTGACTACGTCGCCGCTTTGAAGGATCGATCCGAGCTTTTTCCCAATCAGGATGGTTTGGTCGGGAGTTGTGGATGTTTTAGAAAAATAAACCATTAAGGTGTGTTGGCGGCGAGCAGGACTCTTCCTTTCACATCCTTCCCGGGAGCTTCTTCTCTGCGTCCTCAGCGTACTCTGCGGTGAATCTTTTTTGGCTGCAGCTACCCCGCGCCATGTAACCGCCTTAAATCCGCCAGAACGCCGGGAACCGCATCAGCGATTTCGGTGGCCAGGATTCCGGACGTCTTGTGGCCGGCAGACAACCGGTCACCTGTCGCGCCATGGCAGAAAACCCCGAGAGAAGCGGCGCGGAATGGGTCATATCCCTGGGCGAGAAATCCGGCAATCATCCCCGTTAATACATCGCCTGTACCCCCGCAGGACAAAGCGGGTCCGCCGGTCCGGTTGAGAGCCGTCTTGCCCTGAGGTCCGGCAATGACCGTTGCCGCCCCCTTAAGAACCAGATAGACCCCGTACTCCTCTGCAAACTCCTCTGCGAGAGAAAGCCGGTGCTCCTGCACAGACCAACTCTTTTTGCCGAGGATCGCAGCCATTTCTCCAGGATGAGGCGTTAGAATACGTACTCTTTCATCGCCCTCCTTGAAGAGATGGAGATGTCCTTTGAGCGCCTTCAGGGCATCGGCGTCAATGACCATGGGAATCTCGATTTCCGCCACCAGCCGCCGAATGAGATCCTGGGTCTCGGGATGAAGGGAGATTCCCGGGCCGATGGCCAGAGCCTTCTTATCCTGCACAATCTCGGAAATTCGATCGAAAGCTGCTGCAGAAAGGGTGGAATCAACGGTTTCGGGGAGCGATTCACTCATCGCCTCGGTGAGCTTATTCTCAAAGACGGTATTCAGACTCTTCGCCATGCCGACGGTCACCAGTCCGGCTCCGGAACGCAAAGCTCCCAGGCAGGTAAGGACGGCAGCGCCTGTTTTGCCCGGCGACCCTGCCAGGACGAGGGCGTGGCCGTACGTGCCTTTATGACTGTCAAGCGGCCGCGGGAGCAACCATGATGCGCACAATTTCTTGTCGAGGAGTTCGCGTTTGATGTGATTTATGTTCAGGGCCTCATCGGGTATGCCAATATCTCTGACATGAAGATTACCGGTGAACTCAGGCCCGGGGTGCACGATGTGACCGACTTTCGGGAAAGCAAAAGTCACTGTGTGGCTTGCCTTGACTGCGACCCCGAGAGTCCTGCCGGTATCTGCATCGAGTCCGGATGGAATGTCTACGGACCAGATCGGCCTGTCCGTGCGGTTGAGCCACTCAATTACGGCGGCTGCTATTCCGGTGACCTCTTTTCTTAAACCCGTTCCAAAGATGGCATCGACAAAGAGCACGGATCTCTCACCGATCTTATCCCGGTGAACCGTCCATTCCTCCTCATTGAGAATGGGAATGACCGGAATGCTCAGCCGCTCTGCGATGCTACAGTTGGCCGCCGCATCACCTTTCAGTTTATCAGGGTGGGTGAGGATATATACCGTGATCCGGACTCCTTTGCGGGCCAAATAACGGGCGATCACCAGTCCGTCTCCGCCGTTATTGCCCGGGCCGCAGAATATGCCGACATGACTGCCGCGGGCAAGTTCAGGCATGGATGCCGCTATCAGCTCTGCAGTTTCTCTGCCGGCGTTTTCCATAAGGACGATGCCGGGAATCCCAAACTCGTCGATGGCGGTGCGATCTATATCCCTCATTTCAGATCCGGTGACAAGCTTCAATTTACGCCTCCAGAATCACCATGGCTATCCCGTAGTCTTCCTCGTGGGAGATGCTGATCAGTTTCTGTCGAATGCCGAGACTGGCGCAAAGATCGGCACTGGGGCCATAGAGATTGAGTACCGGTTTGCCGGACTGCTCGTTCAGGACCTCGATATCCTTCCAGGTTATGCCGTTCCGAATGCCATGACCGGTCGCTTTGGCAAATGCCTCCTTCGCAGCGAAACGGGTGGCAAAATGGATGTAAGGCCTGGTTTTTTTCATGCAGTAATCATCCTCTGCGGGCGTGAAGAGCCTTTCGCGGAACCGGATTCCGTACTTCTCCAGGATCTTCCTGACCCGGTTGATCTTGATTATGTCGATGCCTACGCCGTAAATCATTTTGAAAGTGCCTAAAGTTCAAAAAGACCGATGCTGGATGCTGAATATATGGCACATAATATCTGATTTCAGTAAGTTATCGAGCATCCGGTATCTAGTATAGAGCATCTTTCTTTTCTTCTTTCTTTCATTCCGAAATCCGCAATCCGCAATCCGAAATCAGAGAATCCGGTTCCCCCCAATAATTCCGAAGCCCAACCCGAGCGTACGCCTCATCATCTCAAAGAAGTCAGCAGTTCCTTTTCCTTTTTGAACATGACTCGAGCATCCGCCGGCTTTCCATGATCATAGCCGAGAAGGTGGAGCAGCCCATGTATCAGCAAACGATCGATTTTTTCTTCCAGGTCGATTCCCTCCTGCCCGGCCTCCCTCATGGCAGTCTCTGTGGATATGACTATATCGCCAAGCATTTCGGGGCAAACGACGGGGATTTCTTGGGAACGCATGGCAAAGGACATGACATTAGTGGGGCCGGTCCGTTTACGATACGTCTCGTTCAGGAAGGCCATTTCCTGATCGTCTACAAATGACATGCTCACTTCCGCGTCAGGCTGAGCCAAGTCTTTTAAGAGTCTCCCGGCCTTTATCCTTATCCCTCTGCTGTTTATCCTTGTCGCTTTTTGCCTGTTGCTGATCAGTATCGGCATCGATTCTTTTTGCTCCATTACTCTTGGCGGCGCTCTCCGGATATTCGATTCTGTGGTGAAAGATGCCTGTGAGAATACGCGTGAATGACTTCGCAATCTGGTGCATATCTCTTAAGGTCAGCTCACAGTCATTAAGCTGGCCGTCTGCGAATATACCGTTTATTATCTTCTGGACCATCCCCTGCAGTCTGGCCGGAGTCGGATCGTTGAGGGTACGGGAGGCGGCTTCAACGGCATCTGCCAGCATGACCAGGCCGGCCTCCTTGGTTTGGGGGATCGGCCCGGGATAACGGAAATCCTCCAAGTGGGGCGGTGTCTGGAGGTCAGGGATGTTTTTAGCTTTTTCATAAAAGTATGTTATGAGACTCGTGCCGTGATGTTGGCGTATTACGTCGATCAGCTCCGTCCCAAGTCGATGGCGCTTTGCCATTTCGACCCCGTCCTTAACGTGCGAGATAAGGATAAGACTGCTCATGGACGGCGCGAGTTTCTCGTGTTTATTCTCCGTACCAGCCTGGTTCTCGATGAAATATGCCGGTTTCCTCACTTTCCCTATATCATGATAATAAGCGCTAACCTTGGCCAGGAGGGAATTCGCACCTATGGCTGCGGCTGCAGCTTCTACCATGCTTCCGACTACGACGCTATGGTGGTACGTACCCGGGGCCTGCAACATCAACTCCCGAAGGAGAGGGTGATCCATACTCGCCTGTTCGAGCAACCTGAAATTGGTAGTATAGCCGAATATTATCTCGATAATCGGCGTAAGTCCTATTACGACAATTCCCAGTAAAGATCCGCCGACGAGAGCGGCAATAATGCTCGCTGCAGTCCTGATGCTGAACAGGGAACCCGACGAGAGATTGAAGGCCACTATCAAGAGGGCCTGTCCTGATGCGACCACCATGGCCGCTTTTAGAAGGCTGCCCCGTTCCTTGTACCGGGATACGTTTTTGGACGCAATCGTGCTCCCAATAAGGAAATATACAAAAAGAGCCAGAGTGTCCGAAAAAAGCAGGGCGGAGAGGATGGCTGCCGGAAGGGAAAATACAATGGCCACCTCGGAATTCAAAAATATGCTTACGAGCATTGCTCCGGAAGCTACAGGGAGGGTATAAAGCAGGATACTCGAATCGAGGCTTGGTAGTTTTGCCACTACGGCATCGATTATGAAGAGAGACATTTTGGCCGCCACCAGGGTGAAAACCAGCATCACACAGAGAAAGAGAATACTCTTGTTGCTCACGGCAAGGAGTTTTATCGGTTTCAAAGAGGCACTATAGAGCGATTTCAGCACGATTGCAGAAAGAAGCGCCGTACCAAGCAGAATAGAGATCACATTTGCGTGTCTTGATGCGCGTTCCAATGCCCTCAATTTGAAGAGATGAGGCTCTTGAATACGTTCTCCCTCGCGCACTATCATTTCGCCTTTCTTGACCTGAAGATAAATCGGGGTGACTTTTGTCCGGGCCTGTCTTCGACGTTCGAGAGTCTCCTTTTCGTTAAAAACAGTATTAGCCTGCAGGAGTCGCTGGGCGATGAAAGCCATGCATTTGCGTTCCGCCGAAGTAAAGTCGCCGGGGAGCCGGAGGGCGTTATTGTCTATGGAGGCGCTTGCCTCGTTCAGATCGAACAACATATCCGAAGTAACTCGTCTTTCGGATTCCGGATGAGTGCGCGTTACAATGATATCAGACCCGGTCGCTCCCATAACGGCCTTGCCGGCCATGACACCATTGGCCATTACCGGACCGACCAGGGCGACTATTCCCTTTTCCAATTCGGACCGGAAACGTTTCCTTTCCATGGTTCGAAATATGTCTTCCGGCAGATTGCTTATGCCGAGCAGGGTCTCAAAATCCTTTTTCCTTTCTTCCGGATAGTTTGCCTGTTCACGCATGAGACTGAATGCCATTTGAATTCTTCTGATCTTTTGCTCGAGGACGGTTGTGTCAAGGTCGTAAGCCGGAGGGACAGCCTGGGCCGCTGCCGCCCGTTTCTTCTCAGTCGGGAGATAGTCCTCGACCAAAAAAGCCGCCGCAGCCTTTATGTCTTCTTCAGCAATATCGCCGAGTTTATATCTGGTATAGTGCTGCAGCAAGTTGGGTGAGAGGAGAGATGCCACAAACAAGCTGACAACGATAAGCATGAACCATCGCTGGAAGCCCGAATTTTTGAAGAGTTCGGGGGTCCTTGCGTTCATCCACGAAAGGCCGGGGCGAACAAAATCACCTTTGGTCTCTTTAGGTTCCCAGGATGACATGGCAGGAATCTCGTTCAGTTAGACGGGCGTTTCTTTTCGGAGGCTGTTTCGTAGGCATGAATTATATCCTGGACGAGCTTATGCCTGACTACGTCTTGTTTTGTAAAATAGACAAAGGCTATGTGCGGGATATTGGACAGTATCGCACGTGCTTCGATCAATCCGGACGTTTTGCCTTCGGGAAGATCGATTTGCGTAATATCGCCGGTAATCACCACCTTGGACCCAAATCCCAGTCGAGTAAGGAGCATCTTCATCTGCTCCGATGTTGTGTTCTGTGCCTCATCCAATATGACAAAAGAGTCGTTCAGAGTTCTGCCGCGCATAAAGGCCAAAGGCGCTACCTCGATTACCCCGCGCTGTATCAGTTTGGTGGCCCTTTCGAAATTCATCATATCATATAAGGCATCATAAAGCGGCCGGAGATACGGATTGACTTTTTCAGAGAGATCGCCGGGCAGAAAGCCGAGCTTCTCTCCTGCTTCAACGGCCGGCCTGGCCAGGACTATTCGGACAACTTCTTCTTTCATGAGCGCCGAAACGGCCATGGCCATGGCCAGATAGGTCTTCCCGGTACCCGCCGGACCTATGCCGAAGACCATATCATAACTGCGTACAGCCTCTATATACTTCTTTTGAGCGGGACTCTTAGGCGTGATTACTCTCTTGCCCGAAGTCACATAGACTGCATCAAGGAAGATGTCCTTTAGACGCACTGAAGAATCAGCGCTCAGCATTCGTATGGCATACTCCACATCATTTGTATAGACAGGATATCCGGCAAGCAAAAGATCATAAAGCTGTTGCAGTATTTCCTGGGCGAGTCGAACATCCGGGGGCTCACCGGTCACAGTCAAATAATTGCCCTTGACCCTGAGATGAACGCAGATCTCGTGCTCCAACGTCCTCAGGTTCTGGTTATGCTCGCCGTATAGTGCTTTTGCCAGCGCATTGTCTTCAAATTCCATTCTGGCTGACGTTATTTCTTCCGATGATGCAGAAACCTTCAACGACTATGAAACTCCTCGTACCAAATGTCATGAATTTACGATACTATATATCGTTAGCATAATGCGTTGTTTCCTGCAAGAGGAAACGACTACCAGAATCCACCGCCTACTCGTCTTTGGTTTTGGAAGCCGTTCAGTCAGATACAGTCAAATCGGGCATACGAGCGGTGGATTGACCATGGACCGCGGACCATAGACGATGTGTTTTCGTGGTCCATCGTCCATCGTCTATCGTCAATCCGCCGCCACAGATCACACACTTACTTAAACCTCATAAGATTTGACGGCGGATTCGGGACTAGAGGTACGGGCCTTATCCAAAGATGACGGCTTTCTCAAGGCAACACCGGCTGTGCGGCCGGATCAACCGGCCGTGATACCGCGCCCCCCCGGAAACCGGACTTTTTTGCATTGACTTTGCGCTTCTACTCTGATACTTATCTGGCCAACAGATTACTAGAGAGGTGCACAAAATGATTCATACTGTTCACAACTGCCTACCATGGGGAATTCCCTGGGACGAGGGCCACGGCGTTTTCTTCGGCATCATGTACAGCGCCATCGTGGTTCTTGGTATTTCTCTGGGCTATGTAATCATGAAAACCGTAAAGGATCTCAAGGCCGGGCATGGTTCCCACCACTAGTCCGTACTTTGAGTCGCCTGACGGAAGCTCTCTGAATTCCTATTAAATTGGTTCCCCTTAAGGAGCAGGCCTGTCCTATACAGCCCTGCTTCGTTTTTTTGTTCATACCTCATCTGAGTCTTATTCTTCGTCCCAAACTCCTTTTGTCTTGAATTGTTTTTTTGGGTCGCCGTCTCTTTTTTGCCGCCCAAATCACATTCAATCGACCATCAGTCGGCCGGAGAGCGTCCAGGCCAAAAAAGGCGCCCCGGCTGGAAAAGACCTTTCTTTTCCCAAATTCTTGGGGTAAAAATATTTTTCTTATAGAAATCATCGAATTTTGGACTGTGGTTGTGTCTCTTTGAATGACCCGGCCGCCGGGAATTTGGTGCTCCGGACGGCCTGGATCGCAACAAAAGGACAGCGGCCATAAATGGACGTTTTGCCATGAGCGAGATGGAAAGGCTCACACTCACCGCGCACCTTCAGGAACTCAGACGGCGTCTGGTTATTTCCCTGGTGGCCGTTGCCGCAGGTTTCCTCCTCTCCTATCCTTTTTCTCAGGAGATTTTCGACTGGCTGGCGCGTCCTTTATACCGGCTGATGCCGGCGGACAAGAGCCTGATCTTTACCGGCTACTCAGAAGCATTTTTTCTTTATCTTAAACTCGCGTTTTTTTCAGGCCTGGTAATAGCCAGTCCCGTACTACTCTATCAATTGTGGGCGTTTGTTGCCCCCGGGCTGTATGCACGCGAGAAGAAATCGGCTCTTCCCTTTATTGCGTTTTCCACACTTTTTTTTATTGCGGGATCGCTTTTTGCATATTTCGCGGTATTTCCGGTGGCTTTTAAATTTTTTCTCGGCTACGACTCGGAGTTCATAACCGCTGTTCCCGTCATGGGCGAGTACTGCTCCTTCGCGGTGCACCTCCTTTTCGCCTTTGGTCTGGCATTCCAGTTTCCGGTAGCAATGTGTCTTCTTGCAAAAATACATGTCGTTAGTACCTGGATTTTGCGGCGGAACCGGAAATACGCCGTACTTGTCATCTTCATCGCGTCTGCCTTGATTACCCCCACACCGGACATTGTGAACCAGTTACTTATGGCGGGACCTCTGATGCTTTTATATGAATTCAGTATTTTGTTGATATGGCTGATGGAGCGTAAACCCCCGGGTTTGGAGTGATGGACATTGCGGATTGCGGAATGGGAGAAGGATGGAAGTTGGGAAGTTGCGAAGGTGAGAAGGTGCGAAGTTGGGAAACAAGGATGCGGAATGAACGACGGGTTGCGGGTTGCACAGGAAAAACCAAACAAACTATAGACTTCCAGATAAAGCTTTTGGGTGCGTTATCGGTCGGGGATGTACGAACAGGTACTATCCCCTCCCTGCTGCCTTCCCAAAAACATTATCTGAAAGTCTATATATTGTCGGCGAGCGGTGAACGTTTTGCTCGTCAAAATCTCCGGGTAGGCTATGCCGCAATTTGTGGACATAACCCGTAACCCGCAACTCCTGAGTTCCTGATTAAAAGTATTGAGGAGTGGAGAGAATAATGTATGAGATTTTTGTGCGATCACAGTTTTCAGCAGCGCATTACCTTCGGAATTATCCAGGAAACTGTGAAAGGCCGCATGGGCACAACTGGACGGTGGAAGTGTCGGTGCGATCCAGCGGCCTGGATGACCTTGGAATGGCCGTTGATTTTCGTGTCGTGAAGAAGAGTTTACGCGAGGTTCTGTCCGAATTGGACCACACCGATTTGAACGAACTGGAATATTTTCGAGAGAAGAATCCGTCATCTGAGAGTATTGCGGCATACATCTACTCCCGTTTGAAGCCGTTTTTTGGGGGGAAAGGATATTTTCTCCATAGAGTCACGGTTGGAGAGACCCCGGACACGGGCGTCCACTACTGGGAGGAGCAGATTGACCCCGCTGACAGTCTGTGAAACGTTCTACAGCATCCAGGGAGAATCGACCTTTGCCGGTTATCCGTGCTTTTTCATCCGGCTGACCGGATGCAATCTCCGTTGCAGCTATTGCGATACTGCCTATGCTTATGAGGAAGGCGAGATACTTGAGGAGGCTGAATTGGTGGAAAGAGCCATACGGTGCGGCGCCAGGCTCGTTGAAGTCACCGGTGGAGAACCACTGTTACAGAACGGGACGGTTCCTCTATTGAAAAGCCTTTCGGGTTCCGGATTTACGGTGCTTCTTGAGACAAATGGGAGTCAGCCTCTTGGCGCGGTGCCTGAGGATGTCGTTAGAATCATGGATTTGAAATGCCCTTCGAGCGGCATGTCCGGTTTCATGGATCTCAACAACCTTAATTATCTCGGGATGAAGGACCAGGTAAAATTTGTTATCCAGAACCAGGCTGATTATGAGTGGACCAGGGACATTATCGGAGAATACCAGGTTTTTGAGCGTACCCAGATCATGCTTTCACCTGTGTGGGGCAGGATGGACGCCGGACTTCTGGCCGAATGGATGCTTGCGGACCGGCTGCCGGCGAGGCTGCAAATACAGCTCCACAAGTTTATCTGGCCTGACAGGGAGCGGATGGCATGAGCAGGAAAAGAGACCGGGCCATAGTACTGCTTAGCGGCGGTCTCGATAGTTGTGTGACCGCTGCCATTGCGCACGAAAATTATGATGTGGCGTTGTTGCATGCCAACTATGGCCAGCGTACAGAGAGGCGTGAACTTCGGGCCTTCGCGCAAATAGCCGATCATTACGGGGTAGAAAGGCGGCTCATCGTCAATCTGGAATACCTCCTGAAGATAGGGGGCTCAAGCCTTACGGACGAGAGTATTCCTGTTCCTCACGCTGGAGATGCCAATCCGGAAAGAATTCCGAACACCTATGTGCCTTTCCGAAACACCCACCTCATTGCCGTTGCCGTCTCCTGGGGGGAAGTGACAGGTGCAAGGAAGGTATTCATCGGGGCAATAGAGGCCGACAGTTCCGGGTCTCCGGATTGTAGGAGGCGCTATTTCGAGATTTATGATCATTTAATAGAGGCCGGCACTCGACCCGAGACGCGGATAGAGATCGAGACCCCGCTCATCGACCTGACCAAGGAGGAAATAGTCCGTAAGGGCATGAAGCTGAAGGCCCCCCTGCATCTGACCTGGTCATGCTACTCAAATGAGGACGTGGCCTGTGGACACTGTGAATCATGCATGCTTCGCCTGAAGGGATTCAAGGCTGCAGGCATTCCAGACCCCATTCCGTATATATAGAGCCTCTTGCAAAATGTTCAATTTTGGCCAAGGTCAAGGAAGGCGAAGATTTTAACCGGAGGAATACTGGACGTATTTTGAGGATTAAAATCTGAGCCTGACGCAGAGATTGGGCAAAAGAGGACGTTTTGCAAGAGGC
>JAZDGK010000002.1:0-11017 GCA_043806955.1 Pseudomonadota bacterium
CGGCCCATTTACGGGGAATACGTTCACCGCATACTGAACAAAATCTGTGCACGTTCTTTCGGTGAACGGTGAACGGATAACGGTGAACGGGTACTGGCCGTTCCCTCCACTTCCGCAGTAGATCACCCCTAAGTCCGACAGACTTCTAGAATATTCCTTGCCACCTGCATCGTTTAAGAGACCGGACGGCCCGTCCGATCCGGTCCGACTGACCCCATATTTCAACCCTTGCAACACCTGCTCCACATTTGTTATCATCAGCACCAACAGGGGATGCCTCCCAAATCCACCGCCTACTCGTCTTTGGTTTTCGAAACCGTTCAGTCAGATACAGTCAAATCGGGCATACGGGCGGTGGATTGACCATGGACCACGGACGATAGACGATGTGTTTTCGTGGTCTATCGTCCATCGTCTACGGTCAATCCGCCGCGTGAGAAAGCGCGATTCGTAAGCTTGCACAAATTCTGGCGGCGGATTTGGAGCCTCTGCAAATCGCTTGTTTCCCAATACTGAAAGGAGGGGGCGATGAACTCAGCCCCGGAAATTAAGAACGATCCCGGCGACAAGTCTTCGCCTCCAATCGCAGAGACAACCGTCGAGCGATTGATTGAGTTGATCAAACGCAAGTATGGTGAACGAATTACCGGAGAACTGATCATCCCGCCAGTAAAAGGGAAGTATTCGGATTTTCCGGCGGAGCTCGACAACCGCCTGCGAGGGGCCTTGTTGAGGCTGGGCATTGCCCGGCTTTACAGCCACCAGTATGCTTCCTGGACGGCCGCAATCAGTGGTCGCCATCTGGTGATTACGACGCCCACAGCATCCGGCAAAACCCTGTGCTACAATCTTCCGGTCCTGCAGGCGGTTCTCCGGGAAAGAGCGAAGGCGCTCTATTTGTTTCCCACCAAAGCGTTGTCTCAGGACCAAGTCGCAGAGATACTGGAGATAAACGATGCGGGCGACCTTGGAATCCGGGTCTACACCTTTGATGGAGACACCCCCGGAGATGCCCGCAAGGCGGTTCGCACCCGTGGCGATATCGTCGTTTCCAATCCGGACATGCTGCATCAAGGCATACTGCCTCACCACACAAAGTGGGCCCAGTTTTTTGAGAATCTGAAGTACATCGTTATTGACGAACTGCATACCTACCGGGGTGTCTTCGGCTCGCACATGGGCAATGTTATCCGGCGCCTGAAGAGAATCTGCCGGTTTTACGGCGCCAGTCCGATATTTATTCTTTCTTCCGCAACGATAGCAAACCCCCGTGAACTGGCGGAACAGCTTATTGAAGAACCGGTTGCCATGATCGACCAAAGCGGGGCGCCTCGCGGCAAGAAGTATCTGCTGTTATGGAATCCCCCGGTAATCAACGCGGATCTGGGGATCCGTGCTTCGAGCCGTTCCCAGGTTACGCGGCTGGCGCGATTGTCGGTAACAAACCATCTCAAGACCATAATTTTTGCAAATACGCGTCTGATGGTCGAAGTAATTACAAAGTACATGAAAGACGTATTCGACCGGGATCCGCGAAAACCTGCGCGCGTGGCCGCATATCGGGGCGGCTATCTGCCGACCGAGCGGAGAAGTACGGAAAAGAGACTTCGTTCCGGCCACATAGATTGCGTTATTGCGACTTCGGCCCTGGAATTGGGAGTGGACATAGGCTCACTCGACGTATGCCTTCTAAACGGATATCCGGGCACAATTGCCGGAACCTGGCAGCGTATAGGCAGGGCGGGGCGTCGGAACAGAACTTCTTTTGGGGTGCTTGTGGCGACAAGCAACCCGCTGGACCAGTACATAGTTCGAAATGCCGGTTTTTTTCTCGGTTCTTCGCCCGAACACGCCCGAATCGATCCTGATCACTTGCTTATCCTTATGGACCACGTGCGTTGTGCAGCGTTTGAGCTGGCCTTTGAAGACGGGGAAGTCTTTGGAAGAGAGAACCTTTCGGAAGTGCTCGCATATCTGGAGGGGCAGGGAGTACTTCACCACGAGGGAAGCAAATGGCACTGGATGACGGACAGCTATCCCGCAAACAGCGTAAGCTTGCGTTCTGTTGCAGAGGGTAATTTTGTGGTCGTAGATATCACCGACGGGAAGAGCCAAATAATCGCCGAGGTGGACTATTCGAGTGCGCCCATGACTGTTTATGAAGGGGCCATTTACATGGTGCAGGCCCAGCCGTGGCAGGTGGAAAGACTGGATTGGGAAGGCCGGAAGGCCTACGTGAAACGTACTCAGGCTGATTATTATACGGATGCCATCGATTATACCAAACTGAATATACTGGACCGGTTCGAGGAGGATAAGAGGCCGTGCAGCGTCTGTACCCGGGGCGAAGTTCATCTCGTTCGCCATATGGCCGGCTACAAGAAAATACGCTACTACACGCATGAGAATGTCGGGTACGGCCAGATCAATCTGCCGGACCAGGAGATGCATACGACAGCGGTGTGGTGGCAGGCCAATCCCGGCCGGTTGCTGAACGCCTTTCCCAATCAGTGGCAGGCGCTCGACGGTTTCCTGGGTGCGGCATATGCAATGCACTATGTGGCGGCGCTGCTCAGTATGTCCGAACGGCAGGATCTTGGGCGTGCCGTAGGGGACGGCAATAGCGGGTGGTTCGCTGCAGTGGGGGTAGACGGGCGGGGAAAGACTCAGCCTTTTGCCACCGAAACGGTTGATCTTCAAAAGAGCAGGGAACAGTTTGTGCCGACTGTTTTCCTATATGACAATTACCCGGGAGGGATCGGTTTGTCCACTCTTCTCTATGATCTCAGGGAGGAAGTCGTAAAAAAAGCCGGGGCTCTCATCGGGGCCTGCGAATGCAGTTCGGGCTGTCCGGCATGCATCGGTCCGATTCTGCCATCCCTTGATGGTAACAACTATTCACCAAAAGCAGCAGCGATGAAGGTATTGGAGATGTTGAAAAATAGTGCTGAGTGATGAGGGACTTAGAAGTTTCTAACGCACCGTTTTAGGATAAATGTCCAATGTCCAATGTTCAATAACCAATTTCCAATCAGGAGAGAGTCCTCCCTTGGACATTGAACATTGAGTATTGGACATTCGATATTGGGAATTGACCTATGGACGGTGTATTGGCATTTTCCGGATCCCTGAGTGCTGAGAGGACTGTCTCTATCGGGATGGGTGTATGAGTTTCAGTGAGCGACTGGCAAAACTACAGAAGAATCATTCCATTACACAAGAGGCCGCTCCGGTTACGCAGGATGCTGTTCCTTTCGAAGAGCGCCTTAGAAGGTTCAGGGCGGAATCCGGATGGACAAACAGGATTTCGGATGAAGGAGTGGCCGGTTTGCTGGGGGGGACGATCCTGGCAGACGGGTTGATCCTGGTTGACCGAAGTATCCCTCTTGACCTGCCCCACGGAACTGAACCGCTCTGCAGTATCAAAAGCTCGCCTGTCAGAATCTTTGCAGACGGAGAAGAAATAGAAAGCAGCAGACTCTTATTTCTCGATATAGAGACCACCGGACTTGCGGGGGGCACAGGAACATTGGCCTTTTTGCTGGGACTGGGCCGGATTGAAGATGAACATTTCCATTTAAGACAATTCTTCCTGACCGGTTTCAAGGGCGAGTCGAGATTCCTTAGCGAGGCTGCATCCTGGTTGGCGGAAGCCGGCCACCTTGTCACCTTTAATGGAAAGTGCTTCGACATCCCGGTTTTATCGGCACGCTATCGATTATCGCGTCTCAAAGACCCGTTCAGTCATCTGGGCCACATCGATCTGCTTTATCCCACTCGCCGGGCCTTCGCGAAGCTCTGGCCCGACTGCCGTTTGCAGACTGCCGAACAACAACTGCTCAATTTCATGCGCGTGGATGATCTGCCGGGTTGTCTCATACCCCGGGTATGGTGCGATTTTGTAAGGTTGGGTTTAGTTTACAGGGTTCCGGCAATACTTCAGCATAACAGGTGGGATCTGTTCACTCTCGCCGCTCTTTTGGGCGTACTTTCCAATCTTTACTCGGAACCGAGCCGGGTTGAGATGGACGTTTTGTGTATGGCCCGAGCTCTTATTCGCAGCGGGGACCGGGAAAATGCCTATGAACATCTCAAGAATGGGCGGAAATGGCTCGGTAGAGACGGTTTGCTTGAACTGGCAAACTTTCACCGGAAGAGAGGAGAGTGCCGGGAGGCGCTCCATATCTGGGAGGAGCTTTCCGGTAAGGGGTCACTTGAAGCCATGGAAAACCTGGCGAAATACCATGAACATGTAAGTGCTGATTATGAGGGGGCTCTAAGAATAACGAGGCTTCTTCTCGATTCCGACGAAACGAACCCGAATTACAGAAAAAGGGAAGAGCGCCTGGTTAGAAAGCTCTCAGCCATAAGCGATCATCTGTCAGCAAAAGAATGAGGGACTTAGAAGTTTCCAATATACCGTTTTAGGATCAATGTCCAATGTCCAATGTTCAATAACCAATTTCCAATCAGGAGCAAATACCTTGGACCTTGGACATTGAGCATTGAGCATTGGACATTCGATATTGGGAATTGACCTATGCACGGTATATTAGCATTTTCCGGCTCCCTGAGATGAGAAGTCAGTAAGCCCTAAGTGCCGGGGGCTTCAACAACTACATACAGTGTTCCTTTGCTGCGTGTAACCAGAAGCAGCAAATCCTCACTCAGGCCGGCCTGCTGCATGACCCTGGTGCAATCAGCTATGTTGCGTACCGGTTTTCGATTGATCTCACTGATGAGATCGCCGGTCTGCAGTCCGGCTTGAGCTGCCGGGCTTCCCGATTCAACATTGGAAATGATCACTCCTTCACTTACCTCCAATCCCAGTTCCTGGGCCAACCCAGGGGTCAGTTGCTGCACGGTGAACCCCCAGGAACTCTCGGTCCTGGTCGGCAGTTCCTCTTCGACCTTTTCCGGAGTCGCACCGATTGTCGCAGCGATTTCTTTGAGTTTTCCGTCTCTAATAAACTGCAATCCTGCCGCAGCTTTTGGCTGGGTGGCCGCAACCAGTCGTGATAAGGTATGAGCGTTATCAACTCGCTGCCCGCCAAACCTCACAATCACGTCTCCCCTGGTCAAGCCGGATTCTTGTGCGGGGCTGTTCTCCATGACACGCGTCACCAAGGCGCCTTTTGCTTCTTTCAGCCCCAGAGTTTTGGCGAGTTCGGGTGTGAGATCCTGGATCATGACGCCGAGCCACCCCCTGATCACCCTTCCTCTTTTGAGCTGGCCGAGGAGTTCCTTTGCAATGTTGATCGGAATTGCAAATCCGATGTTCTGCCCTTGGGCCACAATGGCGGTACTAATGCCGATAACTTCCGCACTGGTATTAAAAAGAGGCCCGCCGCTGTTTCCAAGGTTTATCGCCGCATCGGTCTGCAGGAAGTCATCGTATGGTCCGGCGCCGATTATTCTTCCTTTGGCGCTGAGAATGCCCACGGTTACCGTATTGCCCAGACCGAACGGGTTTCCTACCGCCATCAGCCAATCTCCCACCCGCGCACTTTCAGAATCTCCAAGGCGGACGGCTTGTGGAAAGCCCGGACGAGGATCGACCTTAATCAGAGCAATATCCGTAGGCGGGTCCCGGCCTACAATTTTGGCCTCATACTCCTCCCCATTCCGGAGTTTCGCCACGATCTCCGTAGCCTTCTCAACTACATGATTGTTAGTGAGAATAAGGCCGTCTGAGGATATTATGAATCCGGACCCAAGGGCTTGAGTCTTTATGTTTCCGGAGGGGAAATCCCCGAAAAAGCGCTTGAAAAAATCATCTCCGAAAAACTCTCTGAGTCGAGAATCAGGCCCTATGAAGGGCTGCAAAGGATGGCCTTTGATGACCTGGGTGGTCGATATGTTGACAACCGGATCTTTCACCATTTCAACAAGCGGGGCAAAGGACGGAGGTATTTGATAAGTCGGGGCTGCTGCAGCATTCGGGACAATAAATGCGAATATCAATATCCCCTGAAAAAGTACCACCGCCTTCCCCAATGACAAACAACCGATCTTCATTCCCGGCCTCCTTTCAGAACAGGTCGTAATGTCAAAACGTTTGCCACAGAGGACACAGCGCGGCAAGGCCGCAACCAAAATGTTCACCACGAAGCACACGAAGGACACGAAGAAATGAAACGCATTCACCTTGAACAAAACTGAGAGATCTTCGACGTCCTCTTAATATTGTACTTTCATGCCTGGATTTAGGACAGCGCTTTTTGGCGGCGAAAGGACCTCCATAGAGTATTCTTTCCGAAATCTTGGCTTGTCATGCCTCGGCCTAATGGCGTATCATACTGAGAAACCACCAAAGAGGGCTTCAGAGGCATGCCGAAAAAGGAACCGATGTCTGAATACTATCGACGGGTGAGAGAGATCTCAGACTTCCTTATGAACCGGATTCATTTCAAGCCTTCGGTCGGGATAATCCTTGGAACGGGTCTGGGTGGGGTTACCGGGAGTATCGAGAAGCATAAAATCATTCCATATCAGGATATTCCGGGTTTCCCCATATCTACAGTAGAGGGCCATGACGGGTTTCTGATCATCGGCCATCTTGGCGGCAGGCCTGTATTGGCCTTTCAGGGCAGATTCCACTTTTACGAAGGCTATTCGGCGGAAGAAATAACCCTGCCGGTGCGCATAATGGCCGCACTTGGCGTAAGGATCATGATCTCATCCAGCGCCGCCGGAGGTCTAAATCCGGTATTCAGGCCGGGTGATCTCATGGCCGTTTACGATCATATAAATCTGGCGGGCATCAATCCCTTACGGGGAATGAATATTGACGAATGGGGACTACGATTTCCGGACATGTCCGCCCCGTACGATCGATCTTTGCTGGACAGGGCTGAAGCCGTCGCGCTTGGCCTGGGAATCCGCCTGCATAAGGGTGTTTACGTGGCGGTGTCGGGCCCGAGTATGGAGACCCCGGCCGAGACGGCCTTTCTAAGGACGATCGGTGGCGATGCCGTGGGCATGTCTATGGTTCCGGAGGTCATTGTGGCCAGGCATGCCGGCCTGACTGTTTTTGGAGTTTCCGTGATTACCAATGTAAACAGCCCCGGATTTATGGAGGCAATCTATCATGAGAAGGTGATAGCCGTCGCCAGAGAAGCGGAAACGAAGCTGAAATTATTGATTTCCAAGCTGCTGATGGAGATGGAAGAATAGAGTCAGGAGAGGCTTTGGCAAAACTCTGTTTCGTGTTCCGAGTTCCGTGTTTCGGGTTAAGGATGCGTTACGAAATAACTGTTACATCTTGCCAGTCTTTTGGGCCGTATTCTGCGTTGCTTAAGGGGTCGCATACTTCAGTATGCTCGCCCCTTAAGCAGCCTTGAATACAGCCCAAAATCCGGCGCAATCTTGTACCACTTATTTCGTAACGCATCCTAAGAGGACTCAAAACCCAGAATCCGAAAAACGAAAGGTCTTTTGCGATGTTAACTCGTAACGCGCAACTCGTAACCCGCAACCCGAACACCGATTACGAGCACGATCCAGCCCAGCATGGAGTTCTGCAAGAGCCTCAGAAGTCAGACTGACTTCTGACTTCTAAACCTATTCAGCCTGGGCGCTGCGTTTCAGGTTTTTCAAATGGCGTCTGACATACCATGCCACTGCCGTTATGCCCAGGATGCCGATTACGAGATCAAACCGGTGGAAATAATATCGAAGCGAGGGCCAGTTGTTCCCGAGTTCCAGCCCGAGATACGACAGCCCCAGGCACCAGGGAAACGATCCCAGGAAAGTATAGATTAGAAATCGCCAGAATGGCATACGGGCTATGCCGGCGGGAAGAGAAATGAAGGTTCGAATCACCGGCAACAGACGGCTAAAAAAAATGGCCGCTTCTCCATACCGGCTGAACCAGCGATCGGCAAGCGCTATATCATGATTTGATAAGAGTACGTACCGGCCGTATTTTTCCAGCCATGGCCGACCCCCGTAAATCCCGGCGCCATAAGCCAGAGCAGATCCCAGTACGCAGCCAAGGGCGCCCATGAGCCCCGTCATCCAGAGATCGAACCTGCCGCTGAGGACCAGATAACCCGAAAAAGGCATAATAATCTCGGAAGGAAGGGGAATGCAGGCGCTTTCGACGGCCATAAGAAGAACTATCCCCCAATAGCCAATGGCATTTATGGTGCCGATGATGAATCGGCTCAGTATTTCAATTAGAGTGGCGATCATTATTTCTTTCTTCCTCCCAGCCGTACTGACCCACCAGACTCACAAAGCGCACCCCGCCGAGGTTCTCCTCTCTGACGCCGGAACCCTCCTTGAGAACTCGTATCAATGACTGGGAGAAACGGTCCCCTACCGGAATAATCAGCCTGCCCGGGCTGGCCAGTTGATCGACAAGCGGAGCAGGAATGCCGGGTGAGGCCGCGGTGACAATGATGGCATCAAAGGGACTCTCCTCTTTCCATCCAATCGTACCATCCCCCAGTTTTACCACGACATTGATGCAACCCGACATATCCAGTATTCGTCGTGCCCTCTTGACCAGTGTATTCAAGCGTTCAATCGAATATACCTTATAAGCCAGATCTGCAAGAATGGCAGTTTGATAACCTGAGCCTGTGCCGATCTCGAGGACCCGTTCGGTTCCTTTCAACTGAAGGGCCTCCGTCATGAGAGCAACTATGTAGGGCTGAGAGATGGTCTGTTTTTCGCCTATGGGCAAAGGGTAGTCATTGTAAGCCTGGCTGTACAAGGCCTCTTCGACAAATAAATGGCGAGGCACTTTGGCCATGCACTCTAGAACTCTTGTATCCCTGATACCTCTGGATACCAGTTGGGTGTCAACCATTTTCTGGCGGGATTTCACATAGTCCGGCAGGTCAGAAATCATTTTTCTCCGATGAGACTTTACGACTTACAAAATGAAGGCTAAAATTTAAATAGTGACCCTCTTGCAAAACTCTGTTTTGTGTTCCGAGTTCCGTGTTTCGGGTTAAGAAAACCCAGAACGCTCAAACCGAAAACTGAAAGGGTTTCTATGATGTTAACTCGCAACTCGTACCCCGTAACGCGCAACCCGCATGATGTTAACTCGTAACCCGTAACCCGTACCCTGAGCATCGATCACGAGTGAGAGCACGAAGCAAAGACGGGACTTGTGCAAGAGGCTCTGCACTTTTTACTTTTCACTTCTCAATGTGTAGCAGCAGTCAGAGACTATCTGCTTTTTGAAATCGATCTTTATCGTTTCTATCTCTTTTGTGGCAAGTCTTTCCCCGATATAGGGGATTTTGTTTACGAGACGCTCTGCCACATTATAATAGTACCATATCTCAAGATCATCGGATCGGCTTTCAACGGAATGCGGTTTGCCGAGGAGCGCCAGGACGTCTTTCTGAGTCGTTTCCTGTTTCTTGATAAGACAGGCATCAGACGCCAGATACGTCACCGGCCGGCCGCTGCACGCACAACAAAAGAGTAAAACAATACAAAGAAGGCAGATTTGCTTTATGATTCGGAAACCCACAGGTTGGCCCCCCCGGCTAAGACAAACTACTGAACAAAAAAATACGGAGAAGTCTCAAAAAAAGCAATAGATTTCTCCCCAGCAGGTATTTGCGGGGCCGGATTTAAGATGGATTTCTCTTCTCGACCGCATCAAAAATTGGTGACACCGAACCACAATTGAAGTACCATCAGAGACTCGTACTTGTAATTATGTGCCCCTTGGACCCGTTTCAACCGGCTTTTTGGAGCGTACCTGGGATCCGGAAAATGCTATAGATTCTATACCGATGAATGTGAGAATTTATCTCTAACATTTTGTCAAGCTGCCAATAAATCAACGACTTGTTGAATGGATCGATCAGTAACGTAGGGTGGGCTTTGCCCACCGATGACTCCGGATTGATGCGAAGATGAGATTGCCAAGGGCGTGGAGAGCGAATGATAGCCGGTATTGGGAATGGCCAACGGATAGCGGTAGGACGGGGGGCAAACCCCACCCTACGCGGCTGAAATAAGTCATCTCCGATTGTCCTCTTAAAATTTCAAATATGTTTGGTTAGACTTTCAGATAATGTTTTTGGGAAGGCAGCAGGGAGGGGATAGTACCTGTTCGTACATCCCCGACCGATAACGCACCCAAAAGCTTTATCTGGAAGTCTATGTCTTTTGGACAAGGAAGCGTCCGGGAATGACCTCCAAAGAATGGATCTTGGTCTTTGTCCTCACATTTGCCTTTTCCGGCGCATCCGTGGCTGAACTCTATCAATGGACGGACGAGGACGGGGTAGTCCATCTTCAGGATACGATGCCATCACAAGCCCCTTCGTCCGTTACTGTCGAAGTTATTGCGACCCCAGGCGACGTCGGGAGCCATGGTGGAACCGATGGCCCGGGATTTGATTTTTACGAGATCCGGGGGGAAACCGGGGACGAACTCTGGAACGATATGCTCAAGCACGGCCGAAAAACAAGGGGTGGAGTGGCATTGGCATGGTGCCGGCTCCGGTTAAGCTGCAGGCTGCAAATAGCCCCGCATAGCACAGCAGTCAGTATCGCCGCTGTTGACGCAATACCGAAAATAACGATTACCATGCCGAAATGGACCGGCTATGAAAACGCTTCAAGCGAAATGCAGCGCAGATGGAAACGGTTCTATGATGCAGTGAAGTCCCACGAGGAATGGCACAAGCACGATTTCCAAAGGGCTGTGGCCGAGGTGGAACGCGTCGTCTCTCAACTTCCGGCCGCGGACAGCCAACAGGCACTCATTGCCGCAGTTGATGCAGCGAGCAGAGAAATCGGTGAGAAATACGACCGGAGACAGAATGACTTCGACGCAAGCACGGATCACCGGAGATACCGAAACATACTGTTCGAGTAGGAGGCTCCTAGCCCATTAAGGGAGCCGGAAAATGCTAATATACCGTGCATAGGTCAATTCCCAATATCGAATGTCCAATGCTCAATGTCCAAGGTCCAAGGTATTTGCTCCTGATTGGAAATTGGTTATTGAACATTGGACATTGGACATTGATCCTAA
>JAZDGK010000003.1:0-2814 GCA_043806955.1 Pseudomonadota bacterium
AATTCGAGGCCATTCCCCAACTCTTCAACTTTTTCCATCGGTATCCCGACAGCGAGCCCGACAACGCCCACCGGGTCACGGAACTTCTGGCTTGGACCGGGAGGCAGGGCGACTTATTCGCTTTCGCCAGGCCGCTTGCGATCCCGATGTGGATCTCTCCGGAGGTAATCGGGGGCTGGTTCATGCTGCGCTGGCTGGTCTTTGCGCAATATGTGCCCCTCCTCGACGCCCGCGGGGATCCGGATGAGGCGGCGCGCGCCTTGATGGAGGCCGTGAAGCAACTCGACATCCCGCGCGGTCCGGCATTCGATATCGAAACTGTACGGCGCGAGTTCCGGTTTTGCCGGGAGATCCCGGATGTGTGGGATCTCTCGACGTGCGGAACGGATCGGGCTGTCGCCCAGTTTTATCATGACGTGCGATGGAATTACTGCGCGTTCCTTCACGATGTCAAAGGCTTCCCGTGGGCTCGCGCAGATTCTCTCGCCGAACGGCTGGAGGACTATTGGTCGGACCGTCCGGCCAGCAAGAAGCCGAAGGATACGTTCAGGTTTAGCAAAGAACGTTTGGACGAGCACATCGCCAAGACGTGCCGGGATTTCTTCCACGTCAACGGCGTGCGCGCCGTCTCTCTTGTCGAGGCGGTCTGGCACTTTGTCGACAACCTGGCGGCCCATTCCCGGATCGAAGGCGAGAAGGCCAAGAGTATCCGCGAGATGTGCCGCCGCCTGTTCGATTTGTGTCTGCGCGTCGTGGACTCCACGGACCCCACGCCGCGCCTGATGCCGGAATTCCCCGAGATGGTGTGTCTGAGGAGATGAGGATGAATAACGCGGACCATGAGGAACTCGATGCGGTTTGCGGCAACTGCAACCACTCGTTTCCGGCCGAGGCGGGTGGAAGCATCTTTGGCATTTGCCTGAGGGACCCCGAATTCGATCCCTATATCGAGCGGCTTCTTGAGAACGACTTCGCGTGGTGTGCTGAATTGATCG
Organism: Pseudomonadota bacterium; assembly: GCA_043806955.1. Classification (GTDB taxonomy): domain Bacteria; phylum Desulfobacterota; class QYQD01; order QYQD01; family JAZDGK01; genus JAZDGK01. Next base: position 996 of record JAZDGK010000003.1, read on the forward strand.
GGCGCAAGCGTTTCCTGGTGGATCGGCAAGCCTGTTCCGACTTCGATCCGATAGAGGTCGTCGGCGACGAAGCGGAACTCTCCCCCAAACTGACCGCGGATATCCAAGCCTTGGCCGCAAAGGGGTAGCTCACCCCGGAAAACGTAAAGACAGCACTCGCTGCCGAGTCATTCAGGAGAACCGATTGGTCCAAGGGTCCGACAGACGACTATGTCTGGAAACTCCACGCGGCTTCCACCGTCCGATCCCGGGACGAAGCGCTGAACCTTTGAACGGGTCTATGGGGAACGTTTTGAGCGGACCTATGGGTTTTATTACCCCTATCTGCGGTCCGTGATCTACCGCTATTTGGACTGTGGGGTTCTACGTAACGATTTCACCCGGGTCCGATGTTGGGAGTGTAGGCATGAATATTTTCTGGCCTTTCTGTCACCAAAAGCGAGTGGTCGAGTTTGGCGAATGGGTGTTCGGGGAGGTTCTATAAAAGGTTCCCCATCGTCATTTTGTCTTCAGCATCCCCAAGATTCCCCGGCGTTATTTTCTTTATGATCGGTCACTTCTTTCGGAACTGAGTTGTTGTACCTGGGAGGACAACGAAACCCTGAAGACTTGTGGAAGCCATAACCGGGGGGACGAGGCGGAACTGCCTTTTTATGACTGCGAATTTCAATATCGCACGGGTCTCAATATCTGAACCTTGCGTTTTTCAAGGCCCCAAAAGCTACGGTTTGATGATCAAATAATGCTTTTTCCTTCTTCTTTTCAAAGGGTTGTATTGGCAAGATATCCGCAGTATGGGGAGAGAGTCCGTCCTGCCATGGCATAGGCTTAGAAGCCAAAGCTTTTTACCAGGCTTGCGCTCGAAAGTGTTAGAGGAGACTCCCATATACTGTGGTTGTTTTCTTTACATGCTACTCCCTTTTTTGTTATATTGGACTCATCCCAAGGTGGATTCTTATCACTCTTATCATTTTCGGCCTCGCAAGAATGTAAAGGTCAGGATTTGATGTGACGGATACTGGCAAAACAGGCGCCGACTTCTTATACGTTAATAAGTTACGTCAATAATTTTAAATTCTCGGAGAAATAATACATGGCAAACTGTTGGTATTGTAAAACGAAAAAAGGGAAGAGGTATTGTGCCCCAATCGAAAATCTTCTTTGCCCAATTTGCTGTGGTGAGAACAGACTGAAAAAGATAGACTGCATTGAAGATTGTAGATACCTTGAAGGTGTTGCATTCCAAAAGAAGCGGGATGAAGAAAAAACATTTTCAAAGTTAATAGAAAGTGTTCCACATGGTCAATACGATGATATTTTTCATGAAACAGGAGTAGCATTAATGGCGGGAGAAATTGAAACCTTTGTTCGGGATATTTACATGGGGGGGAATATTCGCATTACCGACAAGATGGTATATGAATCCTATCAACTAATTTACAAGATTTACTTTGACAATCAATCTCCAGAAGAACACATAGATGAGTTAACTCAAGAATTGTTGAGACTATATTCGAATCATATAGGCATATGGGAAATCAATATGGAAAGAAATAAAATTGGCCAGGTATTTTTACGCTTAATGATTTCAGTAAAAAGAATGAGCGGGGGCAGATTTGGAGAACTTGGTTATTTAAATTACTTAAAAAACAACTTGGGAAATATAAATCCTAAAGGGCAATTCATAGCCGAAGATAAGTTTGGAAATAAAGTATTACGCAATTATTAATAGTGTTCGCACGAGAGAAACAAAAATGGAAACAAAAAGCCCACAGCCCAAAGGCACCGAAGGTACTTCGCCGAAGCAGTCCAAGGTTTG
>JAZDGK010000004.1:0-2047 GCA_043806955.1 Pseudomonadota bacterium
GAGGCGTGCAATTTGGAGATGATCGCTCGCGTGACGGAATTCCTCGCTGCCGTGACCGAACCCATAATCCTTGAGCGATTGGAGGGTCCGTTGCACATCCGGCGGTATTTCCTTAAAAGAGTCTCGGCCGTATATTTTAATCCCGGTCAAAGGCTAACCCCCCGCGGACTTTGATAACCCTCTTCGCGTCTTCCTTGCGTCCTTTGCGCATTTGCGGGTGTATCTTCTTCTGCATAATGCGGCGCTGAGCGGTGCCCCGAAGGGGCATCCGTCTCCAGTGCCTGGTTCTCCCCGCAGCGTAGCGGAGGGGAGGTTCAGGCACCACCGCTCAGCGCCGCATTCCTCCCGGAGCGTAGCGGAGGGGGGAATAACATGGTTAGGCGAAGAGTGATTATGAAACTTTAGTCTCCAAATCAAGACCGTGATATAATTGAAAGTATGAAAATTGAGTGGGATCCCATAAAGGCGAAGTCGAATCTTAGAAAACACAAAGTTTCTTTCGAAGAGGCTTCAACGGCCCTGAGTGACCCCATGGCTGCAACGGGTGCTGATCCGGACCATTCGATCACAGAAGATCGATACGTCACCTTCGGTGTATCGAAGAGGGGCCGACTCCTGGTTGTGGCTCACACCGAGGAAGGGGAGATAATTCGAATCATAAGTGCCCGCATGGCGAGCAAAGGAGAAAGAGAACTATATGAAGAAGGATAAAGAAGCCGTCAAAGATGAATTACGGGCCGAGTACAAACGCTCCGACTTCCCTGAAGGGCTGGTACGCGGGAAGTACGCGAAGCGCATGAGAGACTCATCGAATATCGTGGTTCTTAGACCCGAAGTCGCTCAGGCCTTCCCCAATGAAGACGCCGTGAACAGTGCCCTCCTGTCGCTCATCGAGATCGCGCAGAAAACTACACGCCTAACAAGGCGCTCAACCGGATCGCCCAAAAAGCGGGCTCCCGGTTAGCTTTCCGTTTGGCAGAAAAACGCTTTAGCGTCTTAACGTTATACTGTATCACTGTTATATTGCTCATGGAGGTGATAACCATGAGTGAGCCCGCCAGACGTTCTACCATTTACTTGGACTCGGCCCTTCACCGTGCTCTTCGCATCAAGGCGATCCATACCCACCGTTCGATGTCCGATCTCGTTAATGACGCCGTCCGCATGGCACTTCGGGAGGACCGGAAAGACCTTGCTGCATTTGATGAACGGGCTGAAGAGCCTACGATTTCATACGAAGAGCTTCTGAAAGACCTTCGGGCGCATGGGAAAATATAAGCTGATTTTCAAGAAGTCGGTTTCCAAGGATCTGCGTGCCCTGCCAAAGAGGGACATTGCTCGTATTTTGAAATGTGTCCAGTCGCTTGCCGAGGAACCGCGCCCACGAGGATGCGAAAAATTGTCCGGACAGGACCGATATAGAGTCCGTCAGGGCGTCTACCGCATCATCTATGAAATTCAGGATGACGTTTTGACAGTGGTCGTAGTAAAAGTTGGGCACAGACGAGAGGTTTACCGGAACCGCTAACCAGCCGCTCCAGTGGCCGCACAAAGACGCGCCACTGAGCTTATGCTTTAGAAAGTTAGTGGGGGAATAGGGGATGTAGGTTCCGAAGCAACTTATTATAGTTCAAGGTCGTCTTTTCGGGTATCCAGGACAAAGGCGTTCCCGTAATCATAGCCGTTGATACCCGTGCAGATCTCGAGAAATCGGCGGAAGTTGTCTCAGAACCTACGTACCCTATTTTACATAAGGGAAAAGCCAAAGCCTACCAAGTAAAACAGGTGCTGTTGGCAATTGAAAGATTGGAGGTAGATCATAGGTTTGAAAAATGATCGGTATACCTACCGGGTAACCTGGTCTGAAGACGATAATGAGTATGTAGGTCTGTGTGCTGAATTTCCCAGCCTGAGTTGGTTGGCTAAGAAACCGGAGGCAGCCTTAAGAGGAATTCGTAAATTAGTTGAAGATGTCGTAAAGGATATGCGAAACGGAGATGAAGCCGTCCCCGAACCCATCGCTTGCAGGCGTTATAGTGGCAAGTTC
>JAZDGK010000005.1:0-17347 GCA_043806955.1 Pseudomonadota bacterium
AGGCTGGAAAGCTGGGAAGCTAGGAAGCCGGGAGGCCGGAAAGCTGAATCGTTCGGGTTGGCTCGCAGCCTTCCGGCTTCCCAGCGTCCCAGCCTTCAAGCCTTCCAGCCTTTGAAGGTTGAAATCTTCGCCTTCCTTGACTTTGGGCAAAATTGAACATTTTGCAAGAGGCTCATAAATAAGGTAACCGTTCACCGTTCACCGTTGTCCGTAGGAACCGGAAAAGCATTCCTTCGGTGAACGATTACTCTAAAAGATACCTTCTCAGTCCATCCAGGGCTGTTTCTGCGGCAATCTGCTGGATCATTTCCCGTGTTCCCCAGAATAAAAAGCGCCCGATTATTAGTTCGTCCGGCAGAGACATCCCGATATAGACCGTTCCAACAGGCTTTTCCGTTGTTCCGCCGGCAGGCCCGGCAATGCCGGTTATAGAGAGCCCCATGTCGGTTCTGCTCCTTTCTTTGATGCCTCTTGCCATTTCTGCGGCAGTTTCCGCGCTTACCGCACCAAAAGAGGAGAGTGTTTCTCTGCGTACATCGAGGAGTTCAATCTTAGACGTATTGCTGTAAGTCACCATGCCCCGTTCAAAATAATCGGAGCTTCCTGGAATTCTAGTCAAACGTTGGGCCACAAGCCCGCCCGTACATGATTCTGCAATGGAAAGGGTAAGCTTTTTACCTCTCAAGATGTCCCCGACAACCTTTTCCATAGTATCATCTCCACCCCCGAAGATATGGGGGTAAAGCTTCTCGTCCAGCTCTTTCCTGGCAGCGAGGAGAATGCCTTCGGCCTCGCACGTGCCGTCACAGCTTGCAGTCAGCGTAATATGCACTTCCGGAAAATCCGGGTAGTATCCAATTTTGAGCCTCTGAAAGGTCTTTTCCAGACCGGCGCATCGAGAGTTGATTTCGGATTCGGATAGCCCGAAAGTCTTTATGATCTCCTGCCTTATGACCGCGGAAGGCTTCCATTTTGAAGCGAGACAGGGCAGAACTTTGCGGTCAAAAAGGTCTCGCATCTGTCCCGGCACGCCCGGAAGAAAAAAAAGGGCTTTGCCGTCGTGTTCCAGGAAATAGCCGGCAGCCGTCCCCGTATCATCAAGCACAACCGCTCTTTCCGGCAACCAGGCCATCTTGTACAGTTCTTCCGACGCGTCTTGGCCTTTGGCCCGGGAAAAAGCCTCTATCCTCTCTCTAATCTCATTGTGAAAGACGAGCTTGCGCCCCAGCACACGGGAAATAACCTCTGTAGTGAGGTCGTCGCTTGTGGGGCCGAGGCCGCCGGTGATCACTACAAAATCCGCTGTTCTTACCGCCCCGTTAAGTGCCTCTTCAATCTCCTCAGGGACGTCTCCTACGATGCTCATTCTCTTCACGGAGTAATCTGCTTCAAAGAGACGCTTCGCAGCAAAGAGGCTGGTAGTGTTCGCGATACGACCCGTCAACAGCTCATCCCCTATGGCTATGATCTCGCCTTTCATAGCATCATCCTTGCGTTGGAGCAATCAAAAGAGTTTTCACCACGAAGCACACGAAGAGAAAGCCCTATCTTCGTTCGTGCAGTCGATGCTCAGGTTACGGGTTACGAGTTGCGCGTTACGAGTTAACATCATAAAAACGCTTTCATTCTTCTGGTTCCGCGTCTTGAGTTTTTTTAACCCGAAACACGGAACTCGGAACACGAAACAGACTTTTGCAAGGGCCTCACTGATTAACCAAATAAATCACCAGATGCAAACTTAGATTTGCATATATCCCGGCTACTATATCATCAAGGACTATACCATATCCGCCCGGCAATCTCTGAGCGATATTTGCAGGAAAAACCTTCACAATGTCATAGAAACGAAAGAGAAAAAAACCTGTCAAAACAACCCATCCCTTAAGCGGGGAGTGAAGCAATGCAATCGACATGCCCACTATCTCATCGATTACTATCCGGGGATCGTCATGTTTTCCGGTTAAGATCTCCGCCTTGCCCGCGACGGCTATGGCCAGACCGGTCAGAAGCGCCAGACCGAAGACGGAATATGAAAGCGAATAGCGGGACAGTAAGACATGTATGGCGATACCCCAAAGGCTGCCGAACGTGCCTGGGCAAACCGGGACACAACCGAGATAAGCCCCTGATGCTCCAAAGAGTATCAGCTTCTCTTCAGGGGATGTTTTTGTCGAGTCAATCAACAACTTGATTTCCCGGCAGCGGTTACTTTTTCGTACACGTCCTTCAGGGGGACCTGAAATTTGACTGCGATCTCTCGACATTCCCGATATTCAGGATAGAGCGTTTTCCGGCCGTTGACACCCGTTATCATCTTTGCCTTTACGGGGCCCCATTCGGTCTGAACCTGCGCGGTTTCCCGCTGAAGTGCAAGCCTCTCGACTCCGTAGTAACGGACCCCCAGGGTGGTGGTTTCCCTGAAAATAATCTCAGCGAAGAACGATTCCATGCCTTTTGGGCCTAATACCCGCAGCATTGTACCGGGGCGGTTTTTTTTCATGTGGATCGGGGCGAGCGAGACATCGAGTGCCCCGGCTTCGAAGAGTTTTTCCATAACGAAGTCGTAGAACTCCGGGTTCATATCGTCTATGTGGCATTCGATAACCGTGACGGGCTTTGCCTCCGGCACGGAAGCAGCATGCCCGGTCATAAGTCGAAGCAGGTTCGGGATTCCCGGAAGGATATATTGGCCTGCGCCGTATCCTGTTTTGCCCAGCGTCATGGAGGGGATCGGTCCGAAACCTTTGGCCAGAGTGGAGATTATTGCCGCTCCGGTCGGAGTTACGGCCTCGATATCGGCATCTATCGCATAGACGGGTATCCCCTGGAGCAGTTCCAGTGTGGCCGGTGCAGGCAAGGGCAGCCTGCCGTGCCCGGATTCCGTCCAGCCTTTGGAAAGGGGCAGAGGGGATGAATAGAAAGCGTCTATGCCGAAATAGGCTACTCCGATAGAAGTACCGACTATGTCGATTATAGTGTCGATCGCTCCAAGCTCATGGAAGTGTACATCTTCCGGATGTTGCCCATGAATACGCGATTCGGCCTCTGCGAGGCGGCTGAAGATCCTGACGCTGGTCTCTTTGACGGGCTGATCCAAACTGCTTTCGGAGATCAGACTGCGGATTTGACCAAAGGAGCGTTCGACCGGGGGGGCATGGTCAAGCACAACTTCAAAGGATGTGCCTCTGATATGAGATATGCAACGGGTCTCGACCTTTAATCGATAACCCTTGAGTCCAAGTTTCTCGAGGCCTTCTTCCAGCTTTGTGATCGGCAGGCCGAGATCGATGAACCCGCCTACCACCATATTGCCGCTTACGCCCGCGAAACAATCGAAGTATATCAAATCAGAATTGTCCGGCGCTGAATCAGCTTTTCGTCCCTGCATTCTTCTTTCCACTGTTCCTGGATAACCATGAAATGATGCGCTCCCTGAAAATATAAGAGGGAATTGCTATAATAAAGGAGATGCCCATCAGAATGAAGAAGCCGGAATACTGCTGTTCAAAAACCTTGCTTCCCTGCAGGACAAGCATTAAGGTCCCGGGCATGCGTCCGATTGTTGATATGATCATAAAGGCGCTGGTGGGCATAACGCTGAGACCGAGCAGATAGCAGAGATAGTCTTTTGGGAATCCGGGAAGAAGGAAAAGGAGAAAAGCGATCAGGAGCCCCTCGCGCTGCACCACGAAGTTGAGCTTGTTATAAGTCTTCGAACCGGTGAGACGGCGGGCCATGTAAGGAGAGAAGAGTCTTGAGATGCTGAAGGCGAGCCATGATCCGAGCGTTAATCCTACTGTGGAGTACAGAAAACCCGGTATTGCCCCGAAGAGATAACCACCCATGAAGCCTGTAGCTTCCCCCGGAATGGGGGAGACTATGACCTGCATGACTTGAACTCCGATAAATGCCAGAGGGGCCAGAGGGCCGAAAGAAGAGATGAAATAGCGTACTTTATCCCTGCTCGAAATCAAGTCGGAGATGCCTTCAAATCCCGCATCCAGTATGGAGTTGTGCAACAAAACGAGGCCGAACAGCAGGAGGCATACCAATACGAGCCCCCAAGCCAGTATTCTTGCATACATGGCATGTTTTTGCACCAGAGGAAACTCTCGCAACCTTTCAGCCTTTAGGAACCTGTCGGACTTAAGGGATCATCACGAGGAAATGGAGGGATTCCGCGCGTTTTTCCTTCAGTTTCCGGCTCTTTGACTACTGATCTATTTACTTGCTTTTGGTCCTTTTGGCAAGCCCATTGATTCCAGAGATCCCACGATCGCTAAGAGGCTCCCGATGCTTTGTTTTGCTTGACTGGCATTCCGGCAGATGTTACTTATTCGCTATATTTAAGGGGTTTGCACAATGAAACGAACGATTATTTCTATCTGGCTTCTGGCATTGATCGTATCGGCGCCGAACCTTGTTTCGGCCGATGAGTCGGTAAAGGTCGCGATTGTTCCGTTTACCGTTCATGCGCCGTCGGAGCTCCACTACGTGGGGGACGGAATTTTCGACATGCTGGCCAGCCGCATTGCATGGGACCGAAGAGTTGTGGTTTTGGACAGAGAGACGGTAAGCGCTCTTTCAGAAAAGCATAAAGACTTGATGGATGAAGATGCAGCGAGGCAACTGGGCCTGGAGCTTCAAGCCGACTATGTCCTCACGGGGAGCCTTACCGTACTCGGGAATACAAGCAGTATGGACGTCCACATGGTACCGGTAAAACCGGACCTGTCGGGTATCTCTTTTCATGCGCAAGCCGGGAGCCTGGATGAGATCATCCCCAAAGTAGATGAGCTCGCACAGGATATCAATGCAAAGCTTCTCGGCCGCACCATCGCAAAGGATGCCGGAAAGGCGCCCGAGGGCCGGATCACAGCCAGTTCTCATCCGCAAAAAATTCTCCTGCAGGACAAAAATCAAGCCACGGGGGAACCCGATCGGAAATTCATTCAGAAATCGAAGGATAGAAAGGACGATTTCTGGAAGAGCCAGGATTTGCCCCTTGTAATGCGGGGCCTGGAAGTATCTGATCTGGATAACGACGGCCGGGAAGAGATTGCGATCATTACCCAGACTGATATTTGGGTTTTTAAACATGGCGGGGAGCGACTGGCTGAGTTTAAACAGATTAAGGGCGAAGCCACATATAATCTATTGTCCCTGGACGCCGGTGATATGAACGGAAACGGAATTCCCGAGATTTACGTCTCCAATCTGACGTCGGGCACTCCGGATTCTTTCGTTCTGGAATGGAATGGTTCGGACTTTGTCCGCATCGCTGAGCATATGCCTTGGCACCTGAGTCTTGTTACTCTCGACGGCCGAACGCGCACAGCCCTCTGTCAGGAGAAAGGAACGGATGCGCCTTTCAAACCGGAAGTGTACACTCTGCAGTGGAAAAACAGGAGGATCGAGATCGGGGCGCCTGTATCTTTGCCCGCAGGGGCCAACGTATTCAATTTCGTGAGAGCGGACGTCGATCGGGACGGTCCGCTTGAAACTGCGATGATCGACGATGCCGGCAGACTTCGCATCTACTCCGCTTCCGGGAAACTCCTCGGGAAAAGTGAAGAGCGTTACGGGCAGGGCCTCGGTTTCTTCACGACAAACCCCGCACGGTCTCCAAATGAACCTGAAGAGAGATACTATATACCGGCACGGATGAGCCTCGCGGATTCGGACAAAGACGGAAGTATGGAGATTATCATTAATAAGAACCTCTCCGGATCTGCCAAGGTCTTCAGAAACCTGAAAGAATATTCTAACAGCCTCATTTATTCGCTGGGCTGGGACGGAACGGGCTTGTCCGAAAACTGGAAGACACGCGAGCTTTCCGGTGCGATTTGCGACTACCGGATGACAGGCCCCGACGATAAAGGCGGTCACGAGCTCTTTCTCGGTATCGTCCTTGAGACTGGAATCCCTCCCTTCAGCTCCGGGAAGAGTGCGATCATAAGTTACAAGCTCGAAGAAAGGGACACGACTGTTCCGAAATGATCCTGCCGGGAACACCCGATTCGGTCCTACTGCTCAACAGCCGGGGAGGCTTCTGCTGCGCTTTGCCCGCAGCTCGTAAGAGGATCGAATTTCTCTGCGTAATGCTCTCTGGCGCGGGCTTGCCTGACCATCATCGACCGAACGACTTTTTCATAGTCCTCTTCAAGGACGTCTACTACCCGCTTGTCCAGAAACCCTTTTGCGCACATCTTTCTTAGAATCGACATTACATCTCGTTTTTCCATGCCCTTTCTGTAAGGACGATCTTCGGCCAGCGCGGTAAAGATATCGGCTACTGCCATGATTCGCGCCCCCAGGTTAAGCTGCCCGGCATTCATATGGAATGGATAGCCTGATCCGTCCAGTCTCTCATGTGGAATGCCGCCCACTCGGCTATCTGCTGAACGCCTCCGATCGTGTTGAGGACCGAATAAGTGAAATACGTGTGCTGGCGCATAACGGCGAATTCTTCCGGGGTCAGCTTGTCCGGCTTTTCAAGGATCTTGTTCGGGACCGCCATCTTTCCCAGATCGTGAAGGTTACCCGCCACCCCGGACGAGTGCGTCGCCGTAAACCTGGACCGGAAGTCTATGAGATTTCGAAACAGCTCAGAGATTTCCAGTAGATGCAACTGATCGATCTCGACCGCTCTGCACGGCCCGTGATGCAGGAGGATAGAATAGAGCCGGGGCGAGACCAGATCGAGCCAGAAATCTTCCCGGGCTGATACGGACTGAAAGATCTCAACAACCCGGGGGTGAATTACCTGGCCGGACAGGGACGAAATGCGGGAGATCAGGTCCCGGTCCTGGTGCAGAATGAATTGGCGGCGATTAATGGAACGTTCCAGAAGATCAGCGGCCATAAGTGTCTGGGATTGAAAGGCAACAGGGTTGTCAATGGGCTGATCCCAGTGCTGCCAGTCGGTGTGATGAAATCTCACAATCCTTGAAGCAGACCTGAACATGGAGAACTGGCCCAGCAGTATTTCACCCAGTATGCAATGCAGGCCGGGATTCATGACCCCGGCCGTGTGCAGATTGATTTTCTCGTCAGGCGATAATGCGCCCACGTCGTGAAACAGGGCGGCTGTAAAGAGTTGTTCGATGCCGGATACAGGCAGTCCGGCCGCCTGCCCCATTTCCCATACTATGAAAGCAGTCCGCAACTGGTGCTGCGAGAGCTCCGGACTGGCCAAATCCAGAGCGTCGGAAAGAGACAGTAAGAGATTCAACTGATTTACAGATGGGTGCCTGTACATGAGAACTCCCGGCGGTCACAACCCACGCTTGACCGGTTTTGGACTCCTAGGCGCCTGTCGGACTTAGGGCTTGCTCAGAAATAACTCGGCTCTTTATGCATCACAGCTTCAGGCCGGCTTCGTCCGATCCTCAACTGCAAAATCCTCGAAATAGAACGACTATTCCAAGGAGTCTGTCGGACTTAGGAGATCGCGACGATCTCCTAAGTCCGACAGGATCCTAGTACCGTTTCCGGATTCAAGCTTTCAGCGATCAGCTTTTAGCCATCAGCAAAAAAAATGATGATGGTCTCGTAAAAAGTCGGAAAGAGCTGCTTGTTGTCATTCCGGCGGAAGCCGGAATGACAACAAGCAGTACTTTTTGACTTTTTACGAACTCATCAGATTTGCTGGAGGTAAATGTGACTGATAAAGGCTCAGACGCTATGAGTGAAAGACAGACCAGGCTGATACCGGTCGGAATCGGTTTGGGGGCCTTGTTCTGGATCATCGAATCCGCGGTAGAGGTTTTTGTCTTCCACGAAGGTGCATTCATTGACAGGGTATTCAGCCCGCAGTCGCACGAGGTCTGGATGCGCCTGATTGTGGCCGGCATGTTCGTCGCCTTTGCCGTCTACGCCCAGGCAATCATCAATTCGCGCCGCCGAGCCGAAGAGGCCACAAGCCGCGCCAACGCAGAACTGGACCAGATATTTGAGACCGCTGCCGACGGAATGCGGGTGGTGGACAGGGATTTCAATGTGCTTCGGGTTAACGAGACGTTTGCAACCATGTCAGGCACAAAGGCGTCCGAAGCCGTTGGCAGAAGGTGCTACGATGTATTTCGCGGCCCCTTATGTCACACGCCCGATTGCCCGCTAACGCAAATTCTTGGGGGCAAAGAGCATGTCGAATGCGATGTGGAAAAAGAGCGCAACGATGGTGTCACCATGCCTTGTATTGTGACGGCAACGCCGTTTCGTGAACCCGGCGGGCAACTGATCGGTATTGTCGAAGATTTTCGGGATATAACAGAGCGCAAACAGGCAGAGCAAGTGCTGCGCGAATCCGAGGCAAAGTATTCGGCTTGTGTCGAGCAGGCCAGAGACGGTGTACTTATCGTCCAGGATGACACTATTCAGTTCGGCAACCAGGCATTGGCGGAAATCTCCGGCTATGCAATGGAAGAACTGGTCGGCATGCCTGTATCCGACCTGGTGGCGCCGGAATGCCGGGACGTACTCATGGATAGACACAAACGGCGTACTGGAGGCGAACCGGTTCCAAATCTCTACGAGATCAAGGCCCTGCGCAAGGATGGGACCATGAGGGACGTAGAAGTATCTGCCAAGGTTATTCAGTATGAAGGAAGACCGGCCGCCATGGGAATCGTGCGTGATATTACCCAAAGGAAGCGCATGGAAGCAGAGATTCTCAAGGCCGGCAAGCTTGAATCGATCGGTATCCTGGCCGGCGGTATTGCGCACGATTTCAATAACATTCTAACCGTTGTTCTCGGTAACATTTCTCTTGCCCAGATGTCCATAGATCCGGAAAATAAGCTTTGCAAGATGTTGTCCGAGGCCGAAAAGGCTGCCCTGCGTGCCAAGGATTTGACCTACCAACTGATCACCTTTGCAAAAGGTGGGGAGCCGATCAAGAGAATAGGCTCCATTTCGGAAGTGATAAAAGGGTCGGTCAGTCTTGCCCTGGCCGGATCCAATGTCCTGTGTCAATGCTCTGTACCCGATGACCTCTGGCCGGTCGAATTCGATAACGCTCAGATAAGAGACGTCATCCACAACATGCTTCTGAATGCCGCGCAAGCCATGCCCGGGGGCGGGGTGGTCAGGCTCCCTGTCGAGAATTTCATCATGAGCCCGGAGAAGCAAAACGGGGACCTGCCTCTGCCGGACGGAAGATACGTAGAGATATCCGTCGCGGATCAGGGGACCGGCATTCCAGACGAACATCTTCCCATGATATTCGACCCCTATTTCTCGACCAAAGAAAGGGGATCGCAGAAAGGAATGGGAATGGGATTGGCAACGGCCTACTCCATCATCAAGAAACACAAGGGACACATCAATGTGGAATCCAAGATGGGTGTGGGGACGACTTTTCATGTCTACCTTCCTGCTTCAGCACAGGCAATCCCGGAAATGAAGCTTGTCGAAGAGAGAGCCGTCGCCGGCAAAGGAAAGGTCCTGATAATGGACGACGAGGAGATGATCAGGAATCTGGCCGGCGAAATGCTGGGCCGTTTTGGATATCAGTCCGGTCTTGCACAAGACGGCGCCGAGGCCATCAGCCTATATAAGGAAGCCCAAAAATCCGGCCGGCCTTTCGATGCCGTGGTACTGGATCTAACCATACGAGGGGGTATGGGAGGAAAGCAAACTATCGAGCAATTGAGGAAAATAGATCCTGAAGTCAAAGCCATTATTTCCAGCGGTTATTGCAATGACCCGATTATGGCCAATTTCAGGGAACACGGTTTTAAGGGCGCTATTGCCAAACCGTATCAGGCAAAAAAACTTGCCGAGGTGCTGCACGAGGTTGTAAGGGAAGCGGCATGATCCCTAAGATCAGAGATTTTTTTTGGTCTTCCTGGCCGATACGTAAGCTGAGAAAACCAGGTCTTCAGTACCTTGCCCATAATTCCGGCTTCGTATTATTTCCTCGCTATTTTCCTTTTGTACTATAGAGATCTGCTCAAAATTCAAGGTTTCCAGGATCTGTCTCACCTCACCGGGTGAGAGGGCACCGGCAATTCAGCAGTTGTAAGCAGCGGGATCGTCTTTTATTCCCTCGGGCAGCTCCTTGTGGCGGAGGACGTCCGATATGCTGATCCGGCCCCCCGGTCTGAGGACCCGCAGCATCTCACCGTATACGGCTCTCTTGTCCAGCGAAAGGCTCACGACGCAATTGGACAGGACAACGTCCACCGAATTGTCGGCAAGCGGCAGGCTTTCGATATGGGCCAAGACAAAACCGCAGTTCGCAAGGTCCACTTTCCCTCGGTTTTCGGAGGCCTTTTGGACCAGCTCCCGGGTCATATCGATGCCGATTACCTTTCCGTCCGGCCCGACGCTCTCTGCGGCAATAAAGGCGTCAAATCCAGCACCACTGCCAAGGTCGAGAACCGTTTCTCCGGGCTTAAGGTCTGCCGCCAGCAAGGGATTCCCGCAGCCAAGACCCAGATTGGCCTCGGTTGGACCGGCGCCGATCTGTTCATCGGTATAGCCCAGCCTCCGTGCCGACTCAGACACATCCGTCCGGGCCGGGCTGCCGCAGCAGCCGGTATTGCATCCACGACCTGTGGACTTGACTATCCCGGCATAACTCTCTCTTACCATATTGCGTATTTCATCTTTTGAGTCTGTCATAAGCCTCCACTGGGAGGGCGGGTTTTCCAACCCGCCCCTTTGTTCGGCGGACAGGAATGTCCGCCCTCCGTTTCCCTTTCATAGGCGATGAATTCGCCGGAACGTAGGCCGGCCCTGACGGGATTCTCCCTTATATACTGCACGCACCTGACGAAGTGGTGGGGATTTCGAATCAACCGGTCCCAGTAGTCCGCCTGCCAGAGAGGCCCGGTTTTGCCGGTGTGGCGATTAATCTCGCGCGCAGTGAATCCCTTCCATGACTTCACGATTTGCTCAAGCCTGTACGAGCGGCATGGGCGAAACAGTACATGTACGTGATTGGGCATTACAACAAAAGAAACAATTCCATACCGTTCGCCATCAAAGTGCCGGATTCCATCAGCTACAATGACCGCATATTTGGAATCACGCAAAACACATGAACCGTGTCCCTGATCGAGCCAATCATCAATTTGGCGGGAAAACCGTTCGTGGTATTCCTCTTCAGTCTTCTCATCCCACGGCTCAGGATGAAGGCACAGCCATGCCTCTCTTTTTGCTTTCCACTCCTTAAGTCTTTCGGTGGGTAACGAATCGGCAAGCCGCCATGTTACGAAACAGAACACTTCACCTTGTTGCCAATGCGGCAGGCGATGCTGATGCTGTTCAATCGGCGCCTCCGGGTTGAGAAAACAGGAGGGCGGGTTTTCCAACCCGCCATATTCTTTTCCAGGCGGACAGGAATGTCCGCCCTCCGTTCCAGTTCGTTTCATAGGTGGGGCCTCAATCGACTTCTTCCTCCAGCCACTTGGCTACCTGGTTTCTATTCGGCACGAGGCCGGAAGACTTGATCCGGCCGTTAATGACCAGGGCCGGGGTACCCATCACACCATACCGGGCAATTTCAACCACATCGCGGACATGTTCCACCTCGGCGGGTATGTTCTCCTCCGCCAAAACAGCCATGACCGTCTGCTCCAATCGGTCGCAATTAGGGCAGCCCGGACCAAGAATGAGGACAGTCAAGCCACCTTTTTTTTCTTCGGGAAAGGGTTCTCCGATGAACTTCTTGAACTCCCGCAGGAACGCCTTTCGGTATTCGGCAGCCACGGTAGGAGGGATGTAGTTTGCCGCCTTCAGTTTTTCAGACAGGGCATCAGCGAGTTCTTCGTCTGTTTGGCCTCTCATGGCAGACAAGTCTTCGAGCACCTGTTTCAGCCCCACAATTCCCACCCGCATGCCTTTTATGGAAACGTGAGAAGGTTCTTTCTCGGACATGGAATTTCCTCGCAGTGTTCGTGTTTTTCGTGTGTTTCGTGGTTCAAAAGTAACGCTTCCGGAAGTACAATGCCACGTTCACCAAGCTGATTAAGGCCGGGACTTCGACCAGCGGTCCGATTACCGCGGCAAAGGCTGCTCCTGACTTGATGCCGAATACGGCAACCGCCACCGCGATGGCCAGCTCGAAATTATTGCTGGACGCGGTGAAGGCGATCGTAGCCGTTTTCGGATAATCCGCCCCAACCTTTTTGCCCATATAGAAAGAGACCAGGAACATGACCACGAAGTAGATTAGAAGGGGAACGGCAATGCGGACTACGTCCATGGGCAGTTGGACAATGTACTCACCCTTCAGGGAAAACATGACTATGATGGTGAAAAGCAGGGCTATCAGGGTTACAGGGCTGATAAGGGGGATAAACCTCTGCTCGTACCACTTGCGGTTTTTGACCCTGAGAAGCGTGAAACGGGTAATCATCCCGGCTATGAACGGAATGCCGAGATAGATAAAGACACTCTCCGCGATCTGACCCATGGTTACATCCACTACCGTTCCCTCCAGACCGATCCAGGGAAGCAGTACGGTAATAAAAATGTAGGCGTAAACCGAATAGAAAAGTACCTGGAAGATGGAGTTAAAGGCCACGAGGCCGGCTGCGTATTCAGTGTCTCCGTGCGCCAGGTCGTTCCAGACTATGACCATGGCGATGCAGCGGGCCAGACCGATCATGATCAGGCCGACCATGTACTCGGGATAGCCGCGAAGAAAAGACACGGCCAGAATGAACATCAATATCGGGCCTATGACCCAGTTCTGCACCAGGGAGAGGCTCAGGATCTTGAAATCACTGAAGACTTCGCCCAGTTCCTCGTATTTCACCTTGGCCAGAGGAGGGTACATCATAAGGATGAGACCTATGGCGATGGGGATATTGGTCGTTCCGACCTGGAAACGGTTCCAGAAATTGACGATGCCCGGATAGAGATATCCGCCACCCACACCGAGAACCATGGCGAGGAATATCCAGAGGGTCAGAAATCGATCCAGGAATGAAAGCCTCTTTCCAATTTGTTCGGTCATCTCTCAGTCTCCATGATTAACGTTCACCGTTGACGGTTGACCGTTCACCGAAATATCGGGCTCCAGGTTTGGTCAAAACTTCCGATACTGGATGCTGGTCACTGGATACTGGATAGAAAATCGTATATAGCCATCCAGGATCGAGCATCTGCCTTTATCATCGAGCATCTAGGATCGAGCATCCAGCATCTGTCTTTTTTGATCCCGTAACTCCTAACGCGCAACCCGCAACCCGTAACTCAATCCGCAATCCGAAATCCGCAATAAAGAGCGTTCACCGTTATCCGTTTCAAGGCTGTCCGTCTAAATCTTCTCGGTGAACGGTCAACGGTCAACGCCTTCTCAGCATGCCTTCCTGACCGCCCGAAGGAGGTCGGTTACGGCATAGGGCTTGGGGAGAAACGGAAAGCCCTTCTTCTGAATAGTCGCCCACTGCGATTTCTGATCTGCGTAGCCGCTGCTGCACAAAACCCTGAGACCGGGTTTCAGACAAAGGAGCTGCTCAACGAGCTGGATGCCGGTCCTGCCCGGCAGCACCACGTCGGTGAAGACCAGGTGAAAATCACCTTTTTCCCTTTCAAAAATATCCGCGGCATCGTCGGCATGAACAGCCTCATACACGAGGTAGCCGTTTTCCCGAAGCACCGTTGCCGCAAGCGCGCGAACATCCTCCTGGTCCTCCACCAGCAGGATACGTTCGCCGTTACCCTGGAGCCTCTCCGGCGAGACGGCATCTTTGGCCTCGGCTTCCGGTCTTGCGGAAACAACAGGCAGATAGATCTTGAACGCGGCGCCTTGCCCGGGCTCGCTGAATACTTTTATACAGCCTTCGTGCTGTCTGACAATTCCGTAGACGACCGACAAACCAAGGCCGATACCCACACCCGGTCCCTTGGTAGTAAAGAAGGGCTCAAAGATCCGTTCGTTGATCTCCTTGTCAATCCCCACTCCCGTATCCTTAACCGTCAGGCAAATGTATTTGCCCGGCTGCGGCTTCGGGGCGGACTGGCAGGGGCTTTCCTGCAGGACCAGATTTTCAGTCGCGATGGTCAGCTTTCCGCCCTCGGGCATAGCGTCGCGGGCATTAAGAACGAGATTCATGACCACCTGTCCGATTTGTCCGGCATCGACTCTCACGGGTTCGAGAGATTGATCGAGGACGGTGATCAATTCGATATCGTCGCCGGCCAGGCTGCGGATCAGCTCCTCCATGTCCCTTATCAAGGTATTGATACTCAATACTTCCGGTTGAAGCATCTGCCTGCGGCTGAAGGCCAGGAGTTGGCCGGTTAATTTGCTCGCCCGCTCTCCGGCGGCTCGGATTTTTTCGATATCTTTGCGTACAGGGTCGCGGTTGGGAAGGCGGAGCAGCAGGAGCTCGCTGTAGCCGGTTATGGACGTGAGCAGGTTATTAAAGTCGTGGGCCACTCCACCGGCCAATCGTCCTATAGCTTCCAGTCTCTGTATCTGGCAGAGCTGTTCCTGCAGCCGCTTTTTGTCTGTGATGTCCTCAAGGACCCGCAGTATCGCCTTTTTTCCCCGGTATATCATCCCCGTGTAGGTTATGGAGAAGGTCTTGTCTCCCAGCAATTCGACTTCAGCAGATTTTGTCTTTCCTATTTCGACCCCTTGCTTCAGCGGGCACACATCACACGGGTTGCCGCCTCTATATACCAGAGAGCAGGTCTTCCCCAGACCATCCTTGCCGGCCACTGCCGCGAGCCGATCGTTTTGATACAATATCCGCCCCTTCTCATCCAGGACGTCAATGCTCAAGGGAATGGTCTTCATCAGCGTCTCCAGGAATACACCGGACCGGCCTGTATCATCTGAGATTTTTTCAGCCGTATAGTCTCTTTCCCAACCCTCGGTATGGCATGTTGCGGGGTCCATAAACACTCCTCCTCTATTCTTCGTAATCGTTCAACGTTGTCCGTAAAAACTTGAAAGAGTCGAGTCCATGCGGACAACTGCTGCATGCTGGTTCCAGGTTCACGGTTCACCCTGTGAAATAAACGCTCAATAATCCGGGGGCTGTTGAATGCCTAGGCCATTTCAGGGGGCGTTGGAGATGCCATCGGACTATTTCACGGGGTGAAGGGTTCACGGTCAAATCTGGAACGGTGAACGGTGAACGGTTACTATTCTTCATCTCTGCATCGCCAGAGTGAATCCATAAATCAACCCGGCCAGAGTGCAGAAGAAAGTAATCAACCCCACGTAGACCAGGAGCCGCTTAGGGCCGATCAGCCTGCTGATGACCAGGATACTGGGCAGCGAGATGACGGGATCTGCCAGAAGATAGGCCAGCAAAGGCCCTCTGCCCATTCCCAGGTCGAGGAAGGTCCTGGCCATCGGGACTTCCACCAGGGTCGGGAAATACATAAAGACCCCGAAAAGCACGGCCAGCAGATTGGAACTGACATGGTTTCCGCCTACATAAGCGCTTATGAAGCCCTGCGGAACCACTGTTTTTAGAATCCCGGCCACAAAAACCCCGGCCAGAAGCAGCGGCAAAATGGTGCGCGCAAAGGAAAAAGTCTCTCTGAGCCAGGATCGGACGTCGTCCCTGGGCAGCCAAAAGGCAATAACGCCGAGCAACGCGGACAGCAGGACCGCCAGGCCGGCAACTTTTGTCTTCCATCCGATCAGGGATGAGGCCCCCACCAGGAGAATGGCGACAAGTATGGAGAAGAAGACCCAGAAGCGGCGGGATTTTGCCTTCTGATCCTCGCCGGCAGAAGTCTCGGTGGTGGAAGGGCTTGGCGCAGTTGAAGGGGACCCCTTTTCCTCGCCTCTAAAAGAAACTGAGACGACCATCCCGATGATCGTTGCAAAACTCACGGAAAGAATAATCCGGGCCAGCGCCAGATCCATGCCTATCAAGCCTCCCGTATATATGATGGCCAGTATGTTCGTGGCCGGCGCTGTGTAGAGAAAGGCGATGGCGGGCCCCAGTCCCGCGCCCCTTTGCCGTATCCCGGCAAACAGCGGGAGGACGGTACAGGAGCAGACGGCGAGGAACAGACCGGCGACCACTGAAACCGGGTAGGCGACATAAGCCTTTGCCTTTTCACCAAGATACCTTAGTATTGTCTCCTTCGGAAACAGTGCGGACATGGCGCCGGCGATGAAAAAAGCCGGAACCAGACAGGTCAGGGTATGGGCCAGGATGTAATCCTGCAAGGCATCCAGGCCGCCTGCCAACATTTTTGCCAACAATTCCATATGATTAGATCCTCGGTATCAGTTTAGCCTTTTGAAAAACTGGCTAAACTTCAATTCAGAATGTAAAACTCAAAGTGCAAAATTCAGAATTCTGATGGTCTTTATCCGGAATTTTACATTTTCCATTCTGCATTTTTCATTTTGCATTGAGATTTAGCGCACTTTTTCAAAGCGCTAAATTGTTACGATCCTCGTTAACCCGCCCCGCTCGAAGGCAGCAAATGGACTTTTTGCGAAGCTGCCAAATTGTGCCTATCCGTCTTTATCCACGGCCGGCATTCATTTACACCGGGCATCTCGGGCTCACAAGTTCGGCATGAGCCCTGGCATTGGCTTCCAGCACCGCTTCTATGCAGTCGAAGAACTTGAGAATACAGGGCACCCGAAGGCCATAGTAGACCTGGGAGCCCTTTTTCCTGTCTTGAACAATCCCCGCAGTCTTGAGCAGCGACAGGTGTTTCGATACCGTAGAGACGTCGGCCCCGATCATCTCTGTAAGCTCATTCACGCAACGGTCGCCCTTGCCCAATTCTTCCAGAATAAACAAGCGGGTTGGGTGGCCCATGGCCTTAACGATCCTGGCGCGGGCATCAAGACGTGCCTGCATCCGACTGTCAATAGTACGTTTTTCGTTTGTAGACATGGGATTGTCCTCTGTACTCGAGACTTGAACCTTTGTACATTTGACGATATAACCAAATGGTCAAATCGTCAAGAGTATTGTTGACCTCGTTGGGCTATTTGGTTATATTGCCAAATATGGCCAAATAGTACAGCCTGACACAAATGAGTACCCAAAATAAACATACTTGTAGGGTGGGCTCTGCCCACCGAAATCCCTGCCCGAAAAGGCCAAAGCAAAGATGGTGGGCAAAGCCCACCCTACGACTGGTTTATTTGGTTTGTTGAGTCTACATAGGCCGCGACAGTCTTTCCCTCATCCTAAGCCGCAGCCTCAGCCTTAGCCTTTTTCATTCGGCATTTGCATTATGTTTCGTATTTCGTTCACCACATCATCAATGCTGCGGTTTGCGGTATCGATAACGTGATCAGCCATCCCCCTATAGATGGGCTCTCGTTCTTTGAGGACAGACCCGATCTCGGCCGTGATATCCTGGCCCGTAAGGGACGGCCGCTGGGATTCTGTCT
>JAZDGK010000006.1:0-17521 GCA_043806955.1 Pseudomonadota bacterium
AGGAGGTCAGGAGATGGGTAAGAAGAAATTTGAGCGTAAGAAGCCGCATGTAAACATAGGGACGATAGGGCATATAGATCATGGGAAGACTACACTGACGAGTGCGATTACGGCGGTATTATCGAAGAAGGGGTATGCGGAGCATGTACCGTTTGATCAGATAGACAAAGCGCCGGAGGAGAAGGAGCGGGGTATAACGATAGCGACAGCGCATGTGGAATACGAGACTGCCAAGCGGCATTATGCGCATGTGGATTGTCCGGGGCATGCGGATTATATAAAGAATATGATAACCGGCGCCGCACAGATGGACGGGGCGATATTGGTAGTGGGAGCCGATGACGGTCCGATGCCGCAGACGAGGGAGCATATACTGCTGGCCCGGCAGGTTGGGGTGCCGAGTATGGTGGTATTTTTGAACAAGGTAGACATGGTGGATGATCCGGAGTTGATAGAGCTGGTAGAGCTGGAATTGAGGGAGCTGCTAACGAAGTATGAGTTTCCGGGGGACGACATACCGATAATACCTGGGAGTGCATTGAAGGCGCTGGAGTGTGGGTGCGGGAAGCTGGATTGTGCGGCGTGTTCGCCGATATGGAAGTTGATGGATGCGGTAGACAGTTATATACCGGAGCCTGTAAGGGATATAGACAAGCCGTTTTTGATGCCGATAGAGGATGTGTTCAGCATATCGGGTCGAGGGACGGTGGTTACGGGACGAGTGGAGCGAGGAGTAATCAAGGTCAGTGAAGAAGTAGAGATAGTAGGAATGAGGCCGACGTCGAAGACGGTATGCACCGGGGTAGAGATGTTCCGGAAGATACTGGACCAGGGCCAGGCTGGAGACAACATAGGGTTGCTGTTGAGGGGTACGAAGAGGGACGAAGTAGAGCGCGGGCAGGTAGTGGCGAAGCCGGGTTCGATTACGCCGCACACGAAGTTTAAGGCTGAGGCATATATTCTAGCGAAGGAAGAAGGCGGTCGGCATACGCCGTTTTTCAATGGGTATCGTCCGCAGTTTTATTTTAGGACGACGGACGTTACAGGGATCGTGACATTGCCGGCGGGGGTAGAGATGGTGATGCCCGGGGATAATGTATCGGTAGAGGTGGCGCTCATAACTCCCATAGCGATGGAGAAGGAGCTGCGCTTTGCTATTCGTGAAGGCGGCCGTACGGTAGGCGCCGGCGTTATCAGCGAAATTATAGAATAAGCAGGTTTGGATATGAGAGAGATAGTGACTTTGGGATGTACAGTCTGCAAGCAGAGGAATTACAGTACGACGAAGAACAAACGTACTACACCGGAAAAACTTGAATTCAAAAAGTATTGCCGTTTTTGCCGGACTCATACTGTTCATAAAGAGAGTAAATAGGTGTTTCCTGCAGGCCAGTAGCTCTAACGGCTAGAGCACCGGACTCCAAATCCGGGTGATGGGGGTTCGAATCCCTCCTGGCCTGCCATTTTTGTTGTGCCGCATTCCTATATTGCGTCAGAAAGAGTTGGGACGATGGCTAACGATAAGACTAAGACAGTCAAGAAAGTGCCGGGGAAAAACGAGGATCGGGTCGACAAAAAAGACGCGGATGTGAAGAACGGGTCGCAGCAGGGCGCCAAAGGCAAAATCAAACTGGCTGTCGATAAATCAATCCAGTTTTTGCGAGAGGTAAAGGTCGAGTTTAAGAAGGTAGTCTGGCCGTCACGAAAAGAGACGTTCGGTACAACCGCAGTGGTGATCCTATTGGTGTTAATGATTGCCTTGTTCCTCGGTCTGGTAGATCTGGTTCTCGCGAAACTGATCGGGATTCTCATAAAATGAGTGATTCTGCCGCTGGAATTGTGAGTGGGGATACTATGTCTCATAAATGGTACATTGTGCATACCTATTCAGGATATGAACAAAAAGTCAAAGCCGCACTGGAAGAGCGCGTAAGGTCTCTGAACCAGGAGCAGTTTTTTTCGGATATCGTCGTCCCCACAGAAAAGGTTGTGGAGCTGATAAAAGGGGAGCGGAAAACCTCTTCCCGAAAATTCTATCCCGGATACATACTGGTGCACATGGAACTTACGGATGATACATGGCATACGGTTAACGATACGCCCAAGGTTACGGGCTTTGTCGGCGGGAAAGAACACCCTGCGGCGTTGCCGGATGAAGACGCACAGAAAATCATAGATCAGATGAAAGAAGGGAGTCTAAAGCCCAAGCCGAAGTTTCTTTTTGAAAAGGGTGACGATGTGCGTGTGATTGATGGGCCGTTTACGAATTTCAACGGCGTGGTAGACGAGGTTAAGCCCGAAAAGGGTAAGGTTCGAGTTCTGGTAAGTATATTCGGTCGTGCTACACCTATCGAACTCGAGTTTGTGCAGGTCGCAAAAAATTAGGTCAAAGGGATTCCGAGACGCATATTCCAATACTCCGGTTCGGCCACAGCCGTTGCATTGGGGCAGTTCTCAGAACTGAGACGATTCAAGGAGATACGTAGATGGCTAAGAAAGTTGTCGCAAATATAAAACTCCAGGTTCCGGCAGGCCAAGCCAATCCGTCGCCGCCTATCGGGCCTGCCCTGGGGCAGCATGGAGTTAACATTATGGAATTCTGCAAGACATTCAATGCCCGCACGCAGGGCCAGGAAGGGATGATTATTCCCGTGGTTATAACCGTGTACGCGGACAGGTCTTTTAGTTTCATTACCAAGACCCCCCCCGCTGCCATCCTGCTGAAAAAGGCAGCTCAAATAGCGAAAGGTTCGAGTCAGCCGAATAAGGAAAAGATAGGGAAAGTCACCCGCGCCCAAGTGGAGGAGATCGCTAAACTCAAAATGCCTGACTTGAATGCCGTAGACTTGGGCAGCGCAGTAAAGACTATTGAGGGAACGGCCCGGAGCATGGGGATCGAAATAGAATGATATTTTATAAGCCGGAGAGAGAAATGGCCAGGAAGGGTAAAAAACTGAGAAAAATTGAAGAGGAAGTTGATTTAACCAAGAGGTATGACTTTGGCGAGGCTGTTGATCTGTCATTGCGAAATGCCTATGCGAAGTTCGACGAATCGGTTGACCTTGCCATCCGTTTAGGTGTCGACCCGAGGCACGCTGATCAGATGGTCAGGGGAGCAGTTGTGCTGCCGAACGGTACCGGCAAGACAGTGCGCGTGCTGGTTTTTGCCAAGGGCGACAAGGCCCGTGAGGCGAAAGATGCCGGAGCTGATTTAGTCGGAGACGATGATCTCATAGAAAAGATAAAAGGTGGTTGGCTGGAATTCGACAAGGCAGTGGCTACACCGGATATGATGGGTTCAGTGGGAAAGATAGGCAAGATTTTGGGGCCGAGAGGTCTAATGCCGAATGCGAAAGTCGGGACGGTTACCTTCGACATAGCCAAAGCGATCAAAGAGATTAAGGCCGGCAAAGTCGAATTCAGGGTAGAGAAAGCAGGTATAGTGCATACCTCAATAGGCAAGGTGTCCCTGGGTACCGAGAAGATCGTACAAAATCTTGTTGCTTTTATGGAGACGATACTGCGGTTAAAGCCCGCCGGCAGCAAAGGCACTTATGTACGTTCCATAGCGCTTTCTACGACGATGGGGCCTGGGTTTGATATTGATCCTGTTCATGTGAAGGCTTTGCTCAAACAATAGAGGCTCCTGCAAAACTCTGTTCCGGGTTTCGGGTTTCGAGTTAAGAAAACCCAGAATGCTCACTCAACCCGGAAGATGAAAGGGTTTCTTTGATGTTAACTCGTAACGTGTAACCCGAACATCGATTGCGAGTACGAGCACGAAGTAAAAACGGGACTTTTGCAAGAGGCTCAATAACAATCAGCTTATTAAGCGTCAAAGACAGTAGGTACACGTTAGAGCCTTTTCTACGGAAGCGGACTCGGAAACGGGACGTGTTTAATTGAGAAAATCAACCTACCGAGATGTTCAGTCTTGTGCCTTCTGACTTTGACAGAAATAGACTGTCAAAAGAAAGGGGGGGTGAAGTATTTGAAGCGTAATGAAAAAGCAGAAGTGATAAAGAACTTGCATGGCAAGCTCGATCGCGCCAAAGCCGCCGTAGTTACGGATTTCCGCGGTCTTAATGTGGAAACGGTTAATGCGTTGAGAGGGCAGCTTCGGAATTCGCATGGCGAGTTCAAGGTAGTAAAGAATACGCTCATGAATTTGGCGGCAAAAGGAACCGAAGTCGAGGTCTTAGGCGATCAACTTGCAGGACCATGTGGATTGGCAATCAGCTATGAAGATCCAGTGGCGATTGCCAGACTTCTGGTTGAATTTGCAAAGACCAATCCAAAACTTGAGATCAAAGGTGGAGTTCTGCAGGGCAAGTTGATGACGGATGAGGCTGTCAGGACACTGGCAAGACTGCCAAGTCGGGAAGTGCTACTCGGTAAGCTCTTGTCCGTATTGGTGGGACCTCCCACCGGCATGGTCCGGGTCATGAATGGTATGATCTGCAAATTCCTGTACACACTCAAGGCAATAGAAGAACAAAAAGCAGCCTCATAATGGGGCATTATGAATACGATTTTTATTTCAGGAGGATTCAGAAAAAATGGCTGTTACCAAGCAAGACGTAATAGATTTCATCTCAAATATGACGGTACTGGAACTGTCGGAACTGGTGAAGGATTTGGAGGATAAGTTTGGAGTTACGGCTGCCGCGCCTGTAGCCATGGCGGCAGCGCCTGCGGCCGAAGCAGCGGTAGCACCCGCAGAAGAACAAACCGAGTTTGATGTTATACTCACGGGGTCCGGCGATAAAAAGATTCAGGTAATCAAAGAGGTGCGGGCTATCACCGGACTTGGGCTCAAAGAGGCAAAGGATCTGGTAGAAGGGGCTCCAAAGCCGGTGAAAGAAGGGATTTCCAAAGAAGAGGCGGACAAATTAAAGGCACAGATCGAAGGCGCTGGAGGCACGGTTGAGATCAAGTAGGGGCTGAATTATCGATTTATAAAATTTCACCAACCGCTCTAAGCGGTTCATTTAAAACTCAAGAGGTACGAAATCTTAGGTTTTGGATTCCAAAAAGAACGTAAATTCCCTAGGAGCCTGTCGGACTTAGGGGATCGTTACGAGGAAGTGGAGGAACGAGACCAAATATTCACGAAGTTGAGGCGCATAGTGTTGCTATGCAACGAAAATTCGGGGATATTTAGGCCGTTCCCCCCACTTTCCGCAGTAGATCACCCTAAGTCCGACAGGCTCCTAGGGATGCTTTGGGTATCCATTTTGTTTAGATTTCGTATGATAATTTAGATGGCACAAGGGATGTCCCTCAAGGGATATCCCTTGTGTTGCTTCATTAAAGCTTTAGAACATCTTAACAGCCTGAATTCGCGCCGTTTCTCTATTTGTAACGGTTTAGAGTCTCAGGAAGAGAGGGAAAATGGAACAATCTGTTTCAACCAGACAGAGGGTAAGAAAAGATTTCGGCCGTATCGGTCGAGTTATTCAAATACCTGATCTGATGGAGATGCAGCTCAAATCCTACGAAAGGTTTTTGCAGCGAAATGTACCTCCTCACGAGAGAGGGGATGTCGGACTGCAGGGCGTCTTCAAAAGCGTCTTCCCGATAAAAGACTTCAGCGGCACTTCATCACTGGAGTTCGTGAATTACAGTTTTGGGGAACCCAAATACAGTATGGAGGAATGCCTTCAAAGAGATATGACCTATGAGGTTCCTCTAAAGATAACAGTGCGTCTTGTCGCATATGATGTGGACAAGTTGACGGGGAGCCAGGGCATTAGAGACATAAAAGAACAGGAGATTTACTTCGGCACTATTCCGCTCATGACCTCTCGCGGCACTTTTATCATAAACGGCACGGAACGGGTGATAGTAAGCCAGCTCCAAAGATCTCCCGGGATCTTTTTTGATCATGACCAGGGGAAAACCCATTCGAGCGGCAAGATCCTTTATTCTGCCAGAATTATCCCTGTTCGCGGATCATGGATTGACTTTGAATTTGATCATAAAGACATACTCTATGTCCGAATTGATCGACGCAGAAAATTTCCGGTTACGACGCTGCTTAAGGCGCTGGATTATACCGGCGAACAGTTGCTGAGCCATTTTTACAAAACGGAGACTATTTTTATCGAAGAGGACGGCGCTGTCAAAAAGGCTTTTGTTCCTGAACTGTTTGTTGGAAAAAAGGCATTGCAGGACATATGCGATCCAGGGACCGGCGAAGTCATTGTAAAAAAGAATCGCAAGATTACAAGATTAGCCACGACCAAAATGGAAGAGGCTGGAATAAAAGCAGTTCTTCTCGATTTTGAGGATATCAAGGGATTGATTCTGGCGCATGACATAGCCGATCCGGTGACGGGTGAAATACTCATCACGTACAATGACGAGCTCAATGAAGCGAATTTTAATCTGCTCCGGGAAAAGAAGATTCCCGCCATCGAAACGCTTTACATAGATGGGCTGACTGTAAGTTCCTCTCTCCGGGACACGCTGCTTCTGGACAGAGTGAATACAAAAGAAGAAGCCATCATGGATATCTACCGCCGGCTTCGACCGAGCAGCATACCCACTCCGGAGATTGCCCAGGCATTTTTTAAGAGCCTGTTCTTCAGCCCGGAAACGTATGATCTCTCCGAGGTAGGTCGCTTCAAACTGAATTTGAGGCTCAAGCTGGGCAGCCCCCTCACACAGCGGACGCTGAAGAGCGAAGACCTGTTCGAAACCGTTCGTCTTCTTATCGAGATAAAAGATACCCAAGGCCCGGTCGACGATATCGACCACCTCGGAAACAGACGGGTACGCGCCGTGGGTGAACTTGTTGAGAATCAATACCGTATCGGTCTCGTGCGAATGGAAAGAGCGATTAAGGAGCGCATGAGCCTCCAGGAAATCGAAGCGGTAATGCCGCATGATCTCATCAATCCCAAACCGGTTTCCTCGGTGGTAAAAGAATTTTTCGGAACCAGCCAGCTCTCACAATTCATGGACCAGACCAATCCACTGTCCGAGGTCACTCACGAAAGAAGATTGAGCGCGCTCGGTCCGGGCGGCCTCTCTCGCGAGCGTGCCGGGTTTGAAGTAAGGGACGTTCATCCGACGCACTATGGCCGGATATGCCCGGTTGAGACTCCTGAATGCCCGAATATAGGTCTGATAGTCTCTCTCAGCACCTACGCAAAAGTCAACCATTATGGGTTTATAGAGACACCTTATCGCGAGGTCGTCCATGCAGCAGTCACGAAGAACGTGAAATATCTTACAGCGCTCGATGAACAGGATCACGCCATAGCTCAGGCCAATGTGCCCCTGGATAAGAAAGGCAGATTCTCGAAAGATATCGTCTCTGCACGGCGCGATGGCGAGTTCGTAATGGTGAATCCCGAAGAGGTCACCTTTATGGACGTCTCCCCCAATCAGTTGGTGAGTGTTGCGGCCTCCTTGATTCCTTTTCTGGAGAACGATGACGCCAACAGGGCGCTCATGGGATCGAATATGCAAAGACAGGCTGTGCCTTTGCTCAAGAGCAGCGCTCCTCTTGTGGGCACGGGACTGGAAGACGTAGTGGCTAGAGACTCGGGAGCGACTGTAGTAGCCAAGGGCGACGGCTATGTAGAGGAGGTTGATGCCAATCGAATAGTAGTTCGCTACGAGGACGGCCGGGACGACGCCACGTCGGCCGGAGTGGAGATATACAAACTTATCAAGTTCCAAAAATCAAATCAGAATACGTGCATTAACCAGAAGCCGATTGTAAGAAGCGGTGACTTTGTTCGCCGGGGCCAGGTAATCGCCGACGGGCCGGCAACAGAGAAGGGAGAACTGGCTTTAGGAAAAAACGTCATGGTCGCCTTCATGCCCTGGGGTGGGTACAATTTCGAGGATTCCATACTGGTAAGCGAGCGGATAGCGCAAGAGGACGTCTTCACTTCGATCCATGTCGAGCAATTCGAGACTGTGGCTCGCGACACAAAGCTCGGCAAGGAAGAGATATCACGCGATATACCGAATGTGGGTGAGGAAGCGCTTAAAGACCTGGACGACAGCGGAATAATCCGAATCGGGGCTGAGGTGAAACCCGGCGATGTCCTGGTTGGAAAGGTTACACCCAAGGGAGAAACACAGCTTTCCCCTGAAGAAAAACTGCTGCGGGCGATATTCGGAGAGAAGGCGGGAGACGTAAAAGATACTTCCCTCAGAGTTCCACCGGGAATCGAAGGAATAGTATTGGACGCCAAGGTGTTCTCTCGCCGGGGGATAGATAAGGATGAACGGAGCAAGTCTATCGAAGACGAAGAAATCGTTCGCCTGCGCAGAGATGAAGCGGACCAATTGGCCATAATCGAGAAGAATACCAGACTGCGCCTGGAAAAGGTTCTGGCCGGAGAGATTGTCGCCGTCTCGGTTAAGGACTTGAAGGGGAAGATAGTTATTCGCAAGGGCGATACTATCAGCGCTGATGCAATATCCAAAGTTCCTTTAAGCAAGATCCGGGAAATAACTCTGCCGGCAAAATCCAGAGTCGAACCGGAAGTAGAGAGAATCCTGGATAGTCACAACGAGCAGGTTGAGCTCATAAAGATGGTTTTTGATGATAAGATAAACCGACTTAAGAAAGGCGATGAACTGCCCCCCGGCGTTATTAAGATGGTCAAAGTATATATCGCTGTAAAGCGCAAGCTGGCCGTGGGGGACAAAATGGCGGGCCGTCATGGGAATAAGGGCGTTGTATCGAGAATTATGCCTATCGAAAATATGCCTTATTTTGAAGACGGCACCCCTGTCGATCTGGTCTTGAATCCGCTGGGCGTCCCTTCACGAATGAATGTTGGACAGGTTTTGGAGACGCATCTTGGGTGGGCTGCCGGCGGGTTGGGCAGGCAGGTTGGAAAACTGGTCGAGGCCGTCCAGGTAGGCGCGCTTCGCAAAAAAATCGAGGCCATCTTTAGTCCGGAACAGTATAAGACCATTTTTGCTGATATGCCTGATGACGAACTGTTGAAAATCGCCGGGGATTACGGGAGCGGAGTATATATGTCCACACCTGTTTTTGATGGCGCCGAAGAGTCGCAAATCAGAAAGCTTCTGGTGGAGGCAGGGCTTTCCGAGACAGGCCAGACGACATTATACGACGGCCGGACAGGAGAGCCTTTCGATTGGAAGGTCACAGTCGGAATAATGTACATGATGAAACTGCACCATCTAGTCGATGACAAGATCCACGCTCGTTCTACCGGCCCTTATTCTCTGGTTACCCAGCAGCCTCTCGGTGGGAAGGCCCAATTCGGCGGACAGCGACTCGGCGAAATGGAGGTCTGGGCTATGGAGGCTTACGGTGCGGCTTATTCTCTGCAGGAATTTCTTACGGTCAAATCGGATGATGTAGCCGGACGGACGAGGATGTATGAAAGGATTGTAAAAGGCAATAATATCCTGGAAGCCGGATTGCCCGAATCATTTAATGTCCTGGTCAAGGAACTGCAAGGCCTGAGCTTGGATATAGACCTGGTCGAGGAAGAATAGAATAGAATTATTTCGGATTTCGGAATGCGGATTTCGGAATTAAGAAATAGACGAATCGCCAAACTGACAGGGGCCACAGGCGAATCAGAACTGCGTTCTGACGCTGCTTGTGTTCGCTGTGGTTAAAGAGGAGAAGTCATGGACGATTTATATAATTATTTTGCCAAGCCCAAAGATCCATTGAGCTTCACTGCGGTGCGGATTGCATTGGCCTCACCGGAGAAGGTTCGGGAATGGTCTCATGGTGAGGTTAAAAAGCCCGAGACCATAAACTATCGGACCTTTAAACCGGAACGCGATGGTTTGTTCTGCGCCAAAATCTTTGGCCCGGCTAAAGACTACGAGTGCAACTGCGGAAAGTACAAACGCATGAAGCACCGTGGTGTAGTCTGCGAAAAATGCGGGGTGGAAGTCATCCAATCCAAGGTGCGGCGCGAGAGAATGGGCCATATTGAGCTTGCCGCGCCGGTTGCACATATATGGTTTTTGAAGAGTTTGCCGAGCAAGGTCGGTAATCTTCTGGATCTTACGCTCAAGGAACTGGAAGAAATTCTGTATTTCGAATCTTATGTAGTCACGGAATCTACAATAGATGCATTGCCTGCGGGGACTCTGCTTTCCGAAGAGCGCTACAGACAGGTGCGGGAAGAATACGGCAGCGGGTTTCAAGCGGGGATCGGCGCTGAAGCTATTAAACAAATGCTGGCCAAGTTAGACATAAATTCACTTTCGGAAAGTCTGCGCGAAGAGCTTCTGAAAACAGGTTCGGAGGCTAAACGAAAGAAACTGAGTAAGAGATTGAGGGTCGTCGAAGCCTTTAAAGACTCAGGCAACAGGCCTGAATGGATGATTCTGGATGTGGTGCCGGTTTTGCCGCCGGACCTAAGGCCGCTTGTTCCTCTGGATGGAGGCCGTTTTGCAACCTCTGACTTGAATGATCTCTACCGGAGGGTGATAAACCGAAACAACAGACTGAAACGTCTTAAGGAACTGGACGCCCCGGACATAATCATCCGTAATGAAAAAAGGATGCTCCAGGAAGCGGTTGATGTCCTGTTCGATAACGGCCGGCGGGGTAAAGTGGTAACCGGGCCGAACAAGCGTCCTCTGAAATCCTTAAGCGATATGCTTAAGGGTAAGCAGGGAAGGTTCCGTCAAAATCTGCTCGGAAAACGTGTCGACTATTCGGGCCGTTCCGTTATCGTCATAGGGCCGGATCTCAGGCTCCATCAATGTGGATTGCCGAAGAAGATGGCTTTGGAGCTATTCAAGCCCTTCATCTATAATAAGCTTGAACAAAAGGGCTACGTGACCACTATCAAGAGTGCGAAGAAGATGGTGGAGAAAGAGACGGCAGAGGTCTGGGATGCGCTTGACGAAGTGGTGCGGGAATACCCGATTCTTCTAAACAGGGCCCCCACTCTGCACCGGCTTGGCATTCAGGCCTTTGAGCCGGTGCTTGTAGAAGGAAAAGCCATCCAGTTGCATCCTTTGGTTTGCATGGCCTTTAACGCGGATTTCGACGGCGATCAGATGGCAGTTCACGTCCCTCTGTCAATTGAGGCCCAGATCGAGGCCCGGGTTCTGATGATGTCCACTAATAACATTCTCTCGCCGGCTCACGGAGAACCTATAATTATTCCAACACAGGACATAGTCCTGGGAATATACTATATGACCCGGAGCACGACCAAGGCCAAAGGCGAGGGCAAAGTCTTTTCCGGTCCTGAAGAAGTTCAGATGGCCTTTGATGCCGGAGCTGTCGATCTTCAAGCCAAAATCAAGGTCCGGATGAACGGAAGTCTCACGGATACGACTACGGGACGGGTCCTGCTGAACGGTGTTTTGCCCGAAGGAATCTCCTTTGATACAATAAACCGTACCATGAAGAAGAAGGAACTCGCTCAATTAATAGATAAATGCTACCGGACTGCCGGAATCAAGCAGACGGTCCTGCTTGCCGACCGGCTCAAGGATATGGGCTATAAATTTGCCACCAAGGCAGGGATATCCATAGCGATATCGGATATGGTCATTCCGTCCAGAAAACCGGAAATCCTGGATAAGGCTCAAACGGAAGTAAGACAGGTAGAAAAACAGTATACGGATGGTTTGATTACCGACGGCGAAAAGTATAATAAGGTTGTCGATATCTGGGCCAAGGCCACTGATGATGTTGCTGCGGAAATGATGAGTGAAATTGCAGTTCAGGAGATCAGAGGAGAAAATGGCGAGGTAATCGGGGCAACACAGAATCCGATCTATATGATGGCGGACTCGGGCGCCCGTGGCAGCAAGGATCAAATCAGGCAGCTTGCGGGGATGAGAGGTCTTATGGCCAAACCGTCCGGTGAGATTATTGAAACCCCGATCACGGCGAATTTTAGAGAAGGACTCACCGTTCTCCAGTACTTCGTGTCGACGCATGGCGCCCGGAAGGGTCTGGCGGATACGGCTCTTAAGACGGCGAATTCCGGATACCTTACTCGGAGACTGGTTGATGTGGCTCAAGATTGTACGATCAGTGAAGAGGATTGCGGCACCATCGACGGCATTGAAATGGAACCGCTGATCGAAGGTGGTGAGATTATTCAACGAGTCGGCGATCGTGTTCTGGGGCGTGTGGCCCTTGAGGACATAAAAGACCCCTTGACCGGCGAGATTCTGGTCAAGGCCAATGAAGAGATTACCGAGTCACATATTCAGTTGATCGAAGATGCCGGTCTCGAAAGAATCAAAATTCGATCGGTTCTTACCTGCCGTTCCAAACATGGCGTATGCGTGCGGTGTTATGGACGTGATCTGGCCCATGGGAAGATGGTGAATATTGGTGAGGCTATCGGCATTATTGCCGCTCAGTCGATCGGTGAACCTGGAACTCAGCTTACAATGAGGACATTCCATATCGGAGGGACTGCAAGCAGAAGAGCGGAACAGGCTGAAATACGCGCTCGCAATGCTGGGAAAATGAAATTCCTAAACCTGCATACTACCCGGAACGTTGCCGGGGCACTGGTGGCCATGAACCGGAATGGAGAAATGGCTGTTGTGGCCGAGGATGGCCGGGAGCGCGAGCGCTATCCCGTGACTTATGGGGCGAGAGTGTACGTGGAGGAAGGTCAGGCTGTCAATCCAAACGACCTTTTGGCCAATTGGGACCCGTTTACTCTACCGATGCTGACTGATGTCTCAGGAAGAATTAAGTTCGGTGACATCATCGAAGGCGGTACGATGCAGAAGAAACTCGACCCGGTTACAGGAAAGTCAAGCAGAGTAATTGTGGAATACAAGGACCCTAATGTTCGACCCCGCGTCTCCCTTAAGGACGATGCGGGCAAGACCCTGAAGCTTCCGGGATCAAATTCCGAGGCGCGCTATCTCATGCCGATCGGAGCCATTATAATGGTGAATGAAGGCGACGTGGTGAATGCGGGGGATGTAATCGCCCGTATCCCCCGGGAGACAACAAAGACCAAGGATATTACCGGTGGTTTGCCGAGGGTGGCTGAGCTTTTCGAAGTCCGGAAGCCGAAAGAATTCGCTGTCATAAGCGAAATAGACGGTATCGTAAGCTTCGGGAAAGATGTGAAAGGAAAACGAAAAGTGATAGTGAAACCAGAGATCGGGGAGCCGAAAGAATACCTTATTACAAAAGGGAAACACATAAGTGTACACGAAGGCGATTTTGTCCGGGCCGGTGAACCCTTGATGGACGGTTCGGCCAATCCTCATGATATCCTTCGTATTCGCGGTGTAAAACAGTTGGCCCGCTATCTTGTTGACGGAGTCCAGGAGGTCTATAGACTCCAGGGCGTAAAGATCAATGACAAACATATAGAAGCAATAGTCCGCCAGATGCTGAGACGGGTAAGGATAAAGGAAGTAGGAGACAGCCGGTTTATGCTGGGCGAGCAGGTGGAGGTGCATCAGTTCGAGAGTGAAAATGAGGAGATCCTTGCTAAAGGAGGCAAACCGGCGGTAGCGGAGCCATTGCTTCTGGGAATCACGAAGGCATCTCTGAGTACGGACAGCTTCATCTCGGCCGCCTCTTTCCAGGAGACCACAAAGGTCCTTACCGATGCTGCTATTGCGGGGAAGATAGACTACCTGAGAGGTCTTAAGGAAAACGTGATAATGGGGCGGCTAATACCCGCGGGAACCGGCGGAGCTTACTATGCAGAAAGACGCAGAAGAGCTGCTGAAAAGGAATTGCACTGATTAGATGGTTTTGGGGATACCTGTCGGATTTATGATGATGCTAGGAGCCTGTCGGACTTAGGGATGATCTACTGCGGAAGTGGGGGGAACGGCCAGTACCCGTTCACCGTTCACCGAAAGAACGTGCACAGATTTTGTTCGGTATGCGGTGGACGTATTCGCCGTAAATGGGCCACATCGGTTCGTGATAGCTGAAGAGCGCCTTGACGGTGAACGGTGAACGGTCAACAGTGAACGGTTACTATGCGCCTCAAATTCGTGAATACTTGGTCTCGTTCCTCCACTTCCTCGCGACGATCCCCTAAGTCCGACAGGTATCCGGTGAGTGATCAGTTTTGGGCTCATCAGCCCTGAAGTTTTTTCGCTCTAATCTAATTCGCAACTTGAAAAAGCTTCCTTTTTCCCCCGCATCCTGCAGGTTCTAGTGTTGCCTTTTTGCTTTTCGATTATTTCCTGATCCAAATGCCCCTTGACAAATGGCAAAATGCCGGTTAAAAGAAGGCTTTTTGACTACAAGAAAACCAGAAATAACGGAGGCTTTGATGCCGACAATAAATCAACTCGTTCGCAAGGGCCGGCAAGAGCTTGGCAAAAAAGGCGCCGCACCTGCATTGAAAGAATGTCCTCAGAAAAGAGGAGTCTGCGTAAGAGTTTATACTACGACGCCAAAGAAACCGAATTCAGCCTTGAGAAAAGTGGCAAGAGTCCGTTTGACCAACGGGATCGAAGTGACGTCCTATATACCCGGTGTGGGTCATAATCTGCAGGAGCACTCAGTAGTGTTGATACGTGGTGGTCGTGTTAAGGACTTGCCGGGTGTTCGATATCATATCGTACGCGGCACACTGGATGCCCTGGGAGTGCAGGACAGAAAGCAGAGCCGTTCCAAATACGGTGCGAAACGGCCCAAGTAAGCCGACTAACGAGAAATACACTCTGTTTTTACGAGGTTAATATGCCTAGACGAAGGGAAGTTGCAAAAAGAACTGTCGATCCTGATCCAAAGTATGGAAGCGTAATAATGACAAAATTCATAAACGGGATCATGAACTGCGGCAAAAAGAGCACAGCCAGACGCGTATTCTATGGTTCGCTTAACATAATAGGTGGTCGAGTCAAGGACAATCCTGAGCACGTATTCGAGAAAGCTCTCGATAACGTAAAGCCGGTCATTGAGGTCAAATCGAGGCGGGTTGGAGGTGCGACCTATCAAGTGCCTGTTGAGGTTTCTCCAGCGAGAAGAACCGCTTTGGCAATAAGATGGATAATAGGCTACGCGGGTTCGCGTGCTGAAAAATCAATGGAAGAAAAACTGGCGGGTGAATTACTCGATGCCTATAATAACCGCGGCTCGTCAATGAAGAAGAAAGAGGATACTCATAAAATGGCAGATGCCAACAAGGCCTTTGCCCATTATCGCTGGTAGTCTCATCTGGGGTGTTATCCCGAGGCTCTTTGATAATCTTTTAGAGGAGTTTATTAATTGTCACGTCTTGTTCCATTAGAAAAAACTCGCAATATCGGCATAATTTCGCATATAGATGCCGGTAAGACTACTACTACCGAAAGAATCCTGTTTTACACGGGCGTTTCTTACAAGATGGGTGAAGTCCATGAGGGAACGGCTGTTATGGACTGGATGGAGCAGGAACAGGAACGTGGGATAACTATTACTTCGGCGGCTACTACCTGTTACTGGAAGGATTATCGGATAAATGTAATAGATACGCCGGGGCACGTAGATTTCACGGTGGAAGTCGAGCGATCCTTGAGAGTACTGGACGGTGCGGTTGCAATATTTTGTGCCGTCGGAGGGGTGCAACCACAATCCGAAACTGTCTGGCGGCAGGCCGATCGGTACAAGGTGCCGCGAATAGCTTTCATAAACAAAATGGATAGGTCAGGCGCCGATTTCGAGCGTTGTCTGGGGATGATAAGAGACAGGCTTCGTGCAAACGCGGTAGTTATCCAGATCCCATTGGGAAAGGAAGAGGAGTTTAAGGGCGTTGTCGATCTGATTAACATGAGGGCGGTTATTTTCCAGAGTCCCAAAGACGGAGCCGAATATCGGATCGAAGAAATCCCGGAACACTTCAGGGAAGAGGCGAATGCCAAACGGGACAAACTGGTGGAAGCCTTAGCCGATCTGGACGACGATTTGATGGAGAAATATCTCGCAGGTAAAGCGATATCTCCTGAAGAGATGCTACAGGTACTGCGCCGGGCAACCTTGTCTTTAAGAGCCGTTCCGGTCCTATGCGGGTCTGCTTTTAAGAACAAGGGCGTTCAGATGTTACTGGATGCGGTAGTAGATTTTCTCCCCGCCCCCACAGATGTCCCTCCTGTCTCAGGTCGAAGCGGCAATAATGAAGAGGAAACGCGGCCGGCTTCAGACGACGCGCCTTTTGCCGCCCTGGCATTCAAGATTATGACTGACCCCTACGTTGGCACTCTCACCTTCTTGCGTGTTTATTCGGGAACGCTGAACTCGGGCCGAAGCGTATTCAATGCCAAGAAACAGAAAAGGGAGCGGATCGGGCGTCTTCTCAAAATGCATGCTAACAAGAGAGAAGAAATCAAGGAGGTCTATGCCGGAGATATAGTTGCCGCCGTGGGTTTGCGGCATACTACAACCGGGGATACTCTTTGCGATGAAGAGTCTCCAGTCCAATTAGAGGCTATCGATATTCCGCTTCCGGTGATGTCGGTGGCAATAGAACCTAAATCAAAGGTCGACCAAGACAAGCTTGGGGCCTCTTTGGCCAAGATCGCCGTAGAAGATCCATCCTTTAGAGTAAGAACGGATGATGAGACCGGGCAGACAATAATATCCGGTATGGGTGAACTGCATCTCGAGATCATAGTCGACCGTTTGGTCAGGGAGTTCAAGGTCGATGCAAAAGTGGGGCAGCCGAACGTCGCCTACAAAGAGACTGTAAAGAAAAAGGCCAGGGCCGAAGGCAAATTCATCAGGCAAACCGGCGGTCGCGGGCAATATGGTCATGTGTGGCTGGATATCGAGCCTCTTGAACCCGGCAGCGGCGTCGAGTTTGTAGACTCTATTACCGGCGGGGTCGTTCCAAAAGAATACATCTCTGCCGTCGAAAAGGGCATAAGGGGGGCAGCCGAAGGCGGTGTTCTCGCCGGTTATCCGTTGACGGATGTAAAGGTTACTCTCATAGACGGCTCCTATCACGAAGTCGATTCCTCGGAAATGGCTTTCACTATAGCCGCTTCCATGGCTTTTAAGGAAGTTGCCAAAAGGGCAGAGATGACGCTCCTGGAGCCCGTCATGTCTCTGGAGGTGGTTACCCCCGAAGAGTTCACAGGTGATGTAATCGGTGACATAAGTGGGCGAAGGGGCAAACTGACGGGAATGGAACCGAGGGCGGGGATTCAAATCATAAGCGCAAGAGTGCCGCTGGGACAGATGTTCGGCTATGCGACCGACGTGCGTTCACGCACCCAGGGCCGGGCAACATTCACGATGCAGTTTTCCCATTACGAACCTGTTCCGTCATCTCTGGGAGCAGAGATTGCGCGCAAAGCGGCAGGAATGTAAGGCGCCCCAAGCCGGGGAGCGTTGCTTGCCGGCTGTCGAGGGGGGTTGCTGTCAGAGACTGATTTGGGAAATCTCAATTTAGATTAGATGGTTGAAACGAGGAGGTCAGGAGATGGGTAAGAAGAAATTTGAGCGTAAGAAGCCGCATGTAAACATAGGGACGATAGGGCATATAGATCATGGGAAGACTACACTGACGAGTGCGATTACGGCGGTATTATCGAAGAAGGGGTATGCGGA
>JAZDGK010000007.1:0-20901 GCA_043806955.1 Pseudomonadota bacterium
CGCGTTGGCGGTCTGCCGATAGTGCTGGTCACGCTTGGAGGATTGTGCCTCTGCTCGGTAATCTATTCGGAATGGAACCGCACGGTTGTTCTGGCGTATGTATCCGGAGCACTGGCCATTGCCGTTGTAAGCTGGCTGGACGATCTGAATTCAGTTCCCGTACATGTGCGGTTTCTGGCTCAGGGTCTCGGGGCCGTTATCGCCATTGCCGGGATCGGATACTACAACGCACTGAGCATTCCGCAGGTGGATCGAATAGATTTGAAATGGGCGGGGCCGGTCTTCAGCTTCATCTGGATAGTAGGTCTGACCAATGCGTACAACTTCATGGACGGCACCGACGGCATGGCAGGTGCGCAGGGCCTGATTGCCGGATTGGGCTGGGCTCTGGTCGGATGGCAAATGAACGCGTCTTTGATCAGTATCCTTGGTGCATTACTTGCTGCTTCGTGTCTGGGGTTTCTATTCCATAACTGGGCGCCTGCCCGTATCTTCATGGGCGACGTCGGGAGTACTTTTCTGGGGTACAGCTTTGCCGTCATACCTGTGGCAGCGGCGCAGACCGACGAGAGAGCCATCCTCGTCGGAGCACTACTCGTCTGGCCTTTCATATTTGATACTGCTCTGACACTATTGCGCCGGCTCCACCGGGGCGAGCAAATCTTCAGGGCACATCGATCGCACTTGTATCAGCGTCTGGTCATAGCAGGTCAGTCTCATCGCTTTGTAGCAATACTCTATTCGATGCTGGGCTTGAGCGGAGTGCTTTTTTCGTTGATATATATGGCCGGCGTACGATTCGGCGGCTGGATCATTACTGTTGGAGTAGTCATTGAAGCCGCGGGATTATGGGCCTTCGTCCTGCGAAAAGAGCACGGTAGACGTTCACCGTTGACCGTGAAGACCTGGAAAGGGGCCTTTTCGGTGAACGGTGAACGGATAACGGTGAACGTCTACTACCTATTCCTGCCCAAAAAGCATGCGAAGTTGATACGTTCCCGCCTCAATCTTCTTTTCCATCTCAAATCCCATTTTTTCAAACAAACGCAGCATCGGTTTGTTTTCCACGAGCACTTCGGCCTTAAAACCGAAAAGGCCCTGCCTCTTTGCTAAACAGGTCAAATAGGAGAGCATCTCTCCTCCCACCCCGCTATTCTGGTACTCATCGCGTACCACGAATGCTATTTCCGCCATACGTGACGATTCATCGAGAGCGTACTGTCCCACCCCGACGATCTTTTCAATCCCTTTCTCCTTGACCAAGGCCAGAATCACCATCTCCCGGCTGTAGTCTATGACCACGAACTCCTGTAAGCGCCTGTGCGGCATATCCTTTCGGATGGAGACGAACCGGCGATAAAGGCTGGCATCAGAGAGGGAGTAAAAAAAGTCCTTCAGCAGGGGTTCATCATTTACCCTGACCGGCCGCAACAGCGTATGGATACCGGTCTTTGTCGTTCTTTGGGCCTCAATGCCTTCGGGATAGACGCCCCTTTTGCCGGGTATGAAAGCTTGGTCCCTGTAGATAAGATGCAGTCTTTTAGCCTCCTCCAAAAGCCATGGCCTGAATTCCGGATGAGCTATGGCAATCAGGTCCATGGCGCGCTCCCGGATGTTTTTCCCGTGCAGAAAGGCTATCCCGTACTCTGTCACGACGTAATGGATATCGCCCCGTGTTAAAGTGACTCCGGCCCCTTCCCTGAGGAACGGGACTATCCTCGAAATCCTGCCCGCTTCTGCGGTCGACGGCAGGGCAAGGATTGCTTTTCCCTCCGGAGCGAGCACCGCTCCCCGCATAAAATCCGCCTGCCCCCCTATCCCGCTGTAGAAAAAGCTTCCTATCGAGTCAGCAGTGGCCTGCCCCGTGAGATCTATCTCCAATCCGCTGTTTATCGCCGTCATGTGCCGCTGCCGGGCAATGATCAATGGATTGTTGGTATAGTCGATAGTCCTGAACTCTATCGACGGATTCTCGTGAAGGAATTCATACGTCTCTTTCTTTCCCATGCAAAACGAGGCTACAGTCTTATTTCGATCAACCGTTTTCCGTGTATTGTCGACTACGCCGCGTCTTATCAGCTCGGCGGCGCCGTCGGTGAGGAGTTCCGTATGAAGACCGAGGTGCTTCTTTCCGTGGAGATGGTCCAATATGGCGTTCGGCATACTCCCGTATCCCACTTGAATGGTGGCCCCATCTTCAATAATGGTTGCAACGTATCGGCCTATTTGATCGGCCGTATCCGTAGGTGCGGCCGAGTAGTACTCCAGTAGAGGCTCGTCATGGCGGACCATGAAATCTATATCTTGAATATGCACGAAGCCGTCCCCGTGGATGCGCGGCATATTTGCATTGACCTGGGCTATGACCAACCCGGCCTTGTCCGTCGCCGCCTTGACAATATCTACACTGATACCCAGATTGGCGTAACCGAGTGAGTCCGGCAAAGATGTCTGTATCAGAGCGATATCGACAGGTATGATCTCTTTACGAATTAAGTCCGGAACCGCGGACAGGAATACGGGCGTATAGTCGGCATCGGCCCTGTTTACGGCTTCACGCGTACTCTTTCCGATGAAGAAGGAATCCAGTCGGAAATTATTCTGAAATTTCTGATCGGCATATGGAGCGACACCGAGCGTCCATACGTGGAGGACTTCCGCATCAAAGAATGCTTTCGGATGCTTTCGGACGTATTCGACCAGGGCTTGAACCAGATACTGCGGTTCGCCGCAGCCCGTGCCGATAAATATCCGAGCGCCCGGACGGACATGGCCAAAGATGGTTTTTTCGGAGGCGAATTTCTCCGGCCAGGCCTTCTTAACGGCTTCCCATTCTTTTTCTTCTTGCGGATACATAATTGTTGTGCGCAAAAAAGTGGTGACTGCTCGGGTTCAGGGTTCTAAGTTCACGGTTGACGGTCAGAGTATGAAAAGCGAAAAGTGGTCAACCGTGAACGGTCACTTGCGATACATATAGACACGGACCGGAACGTTGTTCTATATTGGACGCCGAGTAACGCTGTTTCAAATGAGCCTCTTGCAAAACATCCTCTTTTGCCCAATCTCTACGTCAGGCTCAGATTTTAATCCTCAAAATACGTAACGTATTCCTCCGGTTAAAATCTTCGCCTTCCTTGACCTTGGCCAAAACTGAACGTTTTGCAAGAGGCTCAAATTGTACATAA
Source organism: Pseudomonadota bacterium (assembly GCA_043806955.1). Lineage (GTDB taxonomy): Bacteria > Desulfobacterota > QYQD01 > QYQD01 > JAZDGK01 > JAZDGK01. The sequence continues at coordinate 3,186 of JAZDGK010000007.1, forward strand.
TTTTTGTACCTGCGGCAATCTGCGTTTATCTGCGTCAAAAGGCAAACATATGAAATTCATCGCCGATCTCCATATTCACTCTTATCTGTCCCGGGCCACCGCCAAAAACCTTGACCTTGAGAACATAAATCTCTGGGCACAGTTGAAGGGCATTACGGTCGTGGGAACGGGGGACTTCACCCACCCCAAATGGTTTTCCGAGATCAGGGACAAGCTTGAGCCGGCAGAAGAGGGGTTATTCAAATTAGGAAAGGAGTTCGCCGATCCTTCTGCAAATCAAGTCCCCCAGTCCTGCAGAGGGCCAGTACGTTTTGTTCTAAGTGTGGAAATCAGCAGCATTTATAAGAAGAATGGACGGGTGCGGAAGATACATAACATCCTGTTTGCCCCGGATCTCGCTTCGGCAGAGAAGATCAATGCGAGGCTGGAACGGATAGGCAATATCCGTTCGGACGGACGGCCCATCCTTGGGCTCGATGCAAAGAACCTGCTGGAGATCGTCCTGGAGGTTTCGGAATCAGCCTTTCTGGTTCCCGCCCACATCTGGACGCCCTGGTTTTCCCTGCTGGGATCAAAGTCCGGTTTTGACGCCGTTGAAGAATGCTTCGAAGATTTGACGCCCCATATTTTCGCCGTAGAAACAGGCCTCTCGTCTGATCCGTCGATGAACCGGATGGTCTCGAAGCTTGACGGGCTTGTCCTCGTGTCGAATTCCGATGCCCATTCCCCCGCAAATCTCGGCCGAGAGGCCAACCTGTTTGATACTGAGCTCTCTTATCGGGGGATTTTGAATGGACTCAGAACCGGAGATCCCGAGCGTTTTCTGGGAACCCTGGAATACTTTCCGGAGGAAGGCAAATATCATTATGACGGGCATCGAAAGTGCGCGGCGCGGCTTTCACCGGCGGAGACGATGAAAAACGGCAATCTGTGCCCTGTCTGCGGTAAGGAGATCACGATTGGAGTGATGCATCGTGTCTTGGAGCTTGCCGACCGGAAAGAGGGAAAAAATCCGGAAAGATCCTATCCCTTTACGCGCCTTTTGCCTCTCACAGACGTTCTGGCCGAAATGTTCCGGGTCGGCGCCAAAAGCAAGAGAGTCCAGGGGTCTTATCATGAGCTTCTCTCCAGAATCGGTCCCGAGTTTTCGATTCTTCGGGAGTCCTCTCCCGAAGAGCTGGAATCAAAGGGATCAACATTGCTGGCCGAGGCCATCCAGAGAATGAGGAAAGGCGAGGTCCGCATCAGTCCCGGATACGACGGTGAATTTGGAAAAATTCGGCTTTTTGAGGACGAGGAACTCTCCCGTTTGTCCGGACAGAAATCGCTCTTTCACCATCATCATCCCTCCCTTCCCCCTCACCCCAATGCTGTTGAATTGAGGAATGCAGTCAGAATACCCTCGCCCCGTCCGCGGGGAGAGGGCAGGGTGAGGGGTTTCAAAACGGCCTTTGCACCCCCTCGCCTTCTTCCTCTCCCCCAGGATGGTGGAGAGGGAGAAAATATACCTGGTCTTTCGTGTGAAATGTTACCCATATCAGTGTGTCCCGGTGTCAGCTTCCAAGGGGAGGAACCGAAGATTCCTCGCTTGCCGAAAGGGAAGGATTCAGCGGGATCTGTGGAGAGGGAGATCGAGCTGAACGACGCCCAACGAAAGGCGGTTGAAGCCAGGGGACCGCTCTTGATCATAGCCGGGCCGGGTACGGGCAAGACACGCACCATTACGCACCGGATCGCCCGGTTGCTCGCGCAAAGGCTCGCCCGGCCGGATCAGATTCTGGCCATTACCTTCACGAACAAGGCCGCAGAGGAAATGAGAGAGAGGATCGGCTGTTTAATACAAGATGCAGAGGTGATGCGTGAGATAACAATCGGGACTTTTCATTCGTTTTGCCACCACATCCTCTCTTCGGAAAGGGCTGGATTTTTCAGCCTCCTTACAGGCAGTGACCGGTTTGAATTCATGAGGGGCATTTTCCCATCCGGCTGGAGGGTTGCCGGGCTTGCTGAAGCCATTTCCAGGGCAAAGCAGTATCTCCTTGGACCCAATGACGATTTGGGAGTGATGGACGGGAAGGAGCCCGAGCAGTTGAGGCAGGCCTATGAAGCATATCAGAACGCGCTCGGCGGAAAGGGATTGTTCGATTTTGACGATTTGATTTTTGAAACCGTTCGCCTGCTTGAGACGAACGAGCCGATCAGAAGAAAATACAACGAGAGATTTCTTCATATCTGTGTCGACGAGTACCAGGACATAAACTACGCACAGTACAGGCTCATCAGGGCACTTGCCCCCGAAGGAAAGGACCTTTGCGCCATTGGGGATCCCGACCAGGCCATTTACGGCTTTCGGGGGTCCGATGTGAGATTCTTTCACCGTTTTCAAGAAGACTATCCCTGGGCCGCTGTCATTCGGCTCAATCGAAATTACCGCTCTACTGAAACGATAATCGATGCCTCGATGCAGGTAATCAATAAGGACGATGAGGAAAGACTGTGGTCGGGCATCAACGGTGCAAGCAGGATTACGATCGCCGAGTTGCCGACGGAGCGGGCGGAGGCTGAATACATAGTAAGAGCTGTTGAAGCCGGGATAGGCGGAATAAGCCATTTTTCCATTGACACCGGGAGAGCGAACCGGATTGAAATGGGAGAGAAGACTTTCTCCGACTTTGCAGTATTGTACCGGACTAACGAGCAGGGCAAGGTGCTGGAGGAAGCCTTTTCCGGGTCAGGAATTCCTTTTCAGAGGACAGGAAAAGAGCGGATCGGAGAACGGAAAGGGATCAGGGAATTGCGTTACTGTCTGCAGAAACTGCACCTTGACGAGAATGGAATAGCCGAAGAGGTAACTGCGGTAAAGCAGTTCGCTTTTCTGGACAGTGATCTGGGCGGGATCTGCGGGGCCGTGCGGGGGAAAACGGTACCGGAGGTACTGGACCTTATTCTGGAAGACCTCAATTTTTTCAAGGTCCTGTGCAAGGAGGAAGACTTCACAGAGAATATGCGCCTCATCAGGGTTATTGCAGGGCAATGCGCTGAGGGCATACCGGGATTTCTTGCCCGTTTGGCCCTGCACAGCGAAGCAGATCTGCACGATCCCAGGGCCGAGAGAGTGACTCTCATGACGCTCCATGCCGCCAAAGGGCTCGAGTTTCCGGTTGTCTTTATAGCGGGGTGTGAGGATGGCTTCATCCCGTTGCGGTTGCCCGGAGAGGGCGCCGTCGACGCGGCGGAAGAAAAGAGGCTGTTTTATGTCGGATTGACCAGGGCGAAGGAGAGATTGTTTCTGACTTACGCCAGACGAAGAACGCTCTATGGATCAAGAACCTTAAGGGACCCCTCCCCATTTCTGGCTGATATGGAAAGCCGCTTGAAGGACCTTCAAAGGCCACTCGAAGGAAGAGACCAGCATCTTGAATTACAAAAGCAATTTGAGTTATTTAAACGGTAGAGGCTCTTGCAAAACTCCGTGACTGGGCTGAATCGTGCTCGTGCTCAGCGAAGCGGTGCTCGTAATCGTAATCGGAAAGTGGAGAAAACGACACAAGAAATCGATTGCGAGCACGAGCACGAAACAGTATAGGAGTTTTGCAAGAGGCTCGAATGAGAATATATTCATTTGCATCTTGCCCGAAGACACATAATTACAATATTTATCCGACGAAATATTTTTTGTCTTGACACGCAAATCTAATTTGTCTATACATCTAAAATCGTTATTCAGTACTCCTGAACCCAGAATCTAGGAAGGTTTAGGGGCTTTCCGCAACAAAGAGCCAACTTCAGGGAAGACAGCCGGATATGAAAGTGGAAAATCTACTTGTAGAGAAACGATCGGCTATTCTCGAAAAGTGGGTTGACCTTATTTTGGAAACATACCCGGCAGAAACGGCCAAGTTCCTTAAAGACCAAAAAAACCGCTTTGCTAATCCTGTCGGATACACGATATCCCAAGAAGTCGACCACCTTTTCGATCAGTTGATCAAGAACGATTTTGAGGAGGCATCGCGCTTTCTGGAGAACGTAGTCCGGATAAGGGCGATCCAGAATTTTACCCCCACCCAGGCCATCTCCTTTATATTTACGCTTAAGGATGTCGTCAGGCATGAAATAGGGAAGGAAATTGCGGGAAAGGGCATCATCGACGAGCTGCTGGCATTCGAGTCCAGAATAGACAAGCTGGCCATGATGGCCTTTGACATCTATATGAAATGCTACGAGAAAATATATGAAATAAGATCAACGGAGTTACGGAACAGAACCTATCGGTTACTCAAGAGAGCCAATGTATTGCATGAGCTCGACGAGCAGGAATCGGAAGTTAAGGACTGCAGTACTGAAAGCCTTAATGAAGCGAGGTAGAGATAAATGAGAATTATTGTCCCCCTTATCGCAGTTCTGGCACTCACTCTAATTGCCTACGCGGGAGCGCAAGCCGGAATGACCTATTTCTTTGGCGTAGTCATACCATACGTGGCCTTTGCCGTCTTTCTGGTGGCATTTATGCTCCGCATATTGAAATGGGCCAGCATTCCCGTCCCGTTCCGTATTCCCACCACCTGCGGGCAGCAATTCTCCATGCCGTGGATAAAGCAGAACAAGATCGATAACCCATCCACGACCGGAGGCGTAATCATACGCATGTTTTTGGAGATTTTCCTTTTCCGCTCTTTGTTCAGGAATACCAAAACGGAGATATGGCCCGGAGGCAAACTGTCCTACGGATCGGCAAAATGGCTCTGGCTCGCCGGGCTTGCATTTCATTATTCTTTCCTTGTGATTCTGGTCAGGCACTTAAGGCTGTTCACCCAGCCGGTTCCGTTTTTTGTCGAGGTCCTGGAGTTTGGAGACGGATTCCTTCAACTGGCAGTACCCACCTTCTACCTAACCGACGCAGTCATACTTCTGGCGGTGACGTATCTTTTCGTGAGAAGAATCGGCATTCCGCAGGTCCGTTATATTTCTCTTGCCGCGGACTACTTCCCACTCTTTCTCATCTTTGCCATCGGCCTTAGTGGGATTTTGATGCGTTACTTCTATAAAACGCACGTTGTGGGTATTAAGGAGCTAACCATAGGACTGGCAACTTTCAGTCCCACTGTTCCTGAGGGCATCGGATCCATCTTTTATGTCCATGTGTTTCTGGTCAGCACTCTCTTCGCATATTTTCCCTTTAGTAAACTCATGCACCTGGGGGGGGTCTTCCTTAGTCCGACAAGAAATCTGCCGAACGATACCCGGATGCACAGGCATATAAACCCCTGGAACCCCACGGTGAAGATTCATACCTACGATGAATACGAGGACGAATTCAGGGATGTCATGGTCGAGGCGGGAATCCCGGTGGAAAAAGGCGGCGACCAGGCGAAGTCTGCCTAGTCACACTGATATAGCTTAACGGAGCAAAAAAGGAGTAGACATGGCTGCTAAAGTCCCTAAACCCGATGAATTGGCGAGGGTGGATTATGCGCCTCCACAAACCTCATGGATGGACACCCCGGTAGAGTATGAGCCGCTCTGTTGGGGATATCCGGCCAAGCCAAAGATTCTTGAGTACCTGCATTTTCCGAATCCGAGGGAATGGTCGCCCCTGGATGATGATTGGAAGCTTCCGGAAAACTGGCAGGAGATCATCCTCAAAGGGATGGAGGAACGGCTGTCGAAGTACCGGTCTTTCCAGCTTTTCATGGACATTTGTGTGCGATGTGGGGCTTGTGCCGATAAGTGTCACTTCTTCATCGGCGGCGGAGATCCAAAGAACATGCCGGTTCTGAGAGCGGAGCTCATGAGATCCATATATCGCCGGAACTTCACCCAGGCGGGCAAACTTCTCGGAAAACTGGCCGGCGGGCGGGATTTGACATTTGGTGTTCTGCGAGAGTGGTTCTATTACTTCTATCAGTGTACGGAATGCCGCCGCTGCTCGGTTTTCTGCCCTTACGGGATTGATACCGCCGAGATCACGATGATGGCAAGAGAGTTGCTCCATCTGGTCGGAGTCGGGGTAAACTGGATCATGGAGCCGGTTGCCAATTGTACCCGGATGGGAAATCACCTCGGGCTTCAGCCGCACACCTTAAAAGACAATATCGAATTCCTTTGCGACGATATAGAAACTATTACGGGAATCAGGATCACGCCCAGCTATAACCGGAAAGGGGCCGAGATCCTGTTCGTGGCGCCTTCCGGGGACGTTTTTGCGGATCCGGGTATTTACACGTTCATGGGGTACCTGATGCTCCTCGAACATGTCGGGCTTGATTACACGATCAGCACGTACTGCTCCGAGGGCGGCAATTTTGGATTGTTTACGTCCTCCGAGGTGATGAAGAAACTGAATGCCAAGATGTACGCGGAATCGAAGCGGCTCGGGACAAAGTGGATTCTGGGCGGTGAGTGCGGGCACATGTGGAGGGTGATCCACCAGTATATGGATACTATGAACGGGCCCGCAGATCATCTTGAAGAACCGGTTTCACCGATCACCGGGACGAAGTTCGAGAATGCAAAATCGAACAAGATGGTGCATATAGTAGAGTTCACCGCTGACCTGATCAGGCATAACAAACTGAAACTGGATCCCAGCCGCAATGACCATCGCGTGGTAACCTTCCATGACTCCTGCAATCCGGCCAGGGCCATGGGATTTTTTGAGGAACCGCGCTACGTGATTCAAAATGTCTGCAATAAGTTCTATGATATGCCGGAAAACACTATAAAAGAGTACACCTTCTGCTGCGGCGGCGGCACGGGGCTGAATGCGGGGGAATATGAAAAGATCAGGCTCCGGGGAGGTCTCCCGAGAGGAAGCGCAGTGAGATATGTCCAGGAGAAGCATGGAGTCAATACCTTGGGCAATATATGCGCGATTGACAGGGCCACGCTGGTTGGGCTTTGCGATTATTGGGCGCCCGGGGTTCAGGTTGCCGGAACTCATGAACTGGTCGCCAATGCCCTGGTCATGGAGGGCGAGCAAGAGCGGACCGTTGGTCTTAGGGGTGAACCACTAGCAGGAACGGAGGAATAAAGCTGATGTACGACGGAGGCAAGATTGTTCCCGGACTAATTGTATTCTTCATTATCGCCGTATTTCCTTTTTTATACAACGTCAGCCAGGGAAAGGCCCAGAAGCCGGATCCCAAGATCGACACACCGGTTATAAAGCAAAAGATGCAGGAGACAGGAAAAAAGCAGTGCGTGGAGTCGAAGGCGTTTATGCGGGGCGAACACATGCAGATGCTGAACAACTGGCGGGATGCGGTTATTCGTGACGGGGATCGGGTGTATGTGAGCAGCACGGGCGAAAAATACGTCATGAGCCTTCAGAACACCTGCATGAACTGCCATTCCAACAAGAAAGAGTTCTGCGATGCGTGTCATAATTATGCCGCAGTAAAACCATATTGCTTTAGTTGCCACCTCGAGCCGAAGCAGGGCGCGCGTGTTGCCGGAGGCGAATCTCACTAAAGGCGAGCCAGAGACAGGCAGATTTAACCTAAGGAGAAAATGGCATGGGCATCAATAGGAGAGACTTTCTAAAGCTGGCTGGAATTACGGCCGTGGCGGGGCTTGGCGGGGCCTCTACCCTGAGCGTCTTGTCGAAAAGCCCTGTGGAGGCCTCTGAAGTGTTGCCTCCCGAGGGAGGGCTGACTGCAAAACGATGGGGGATGGTAATCGATACACGGAAGTTCCAGACGGACGAGGATTACAGAAGGGTTATCGAGGCATGTCACTCTATCCATAATGTTCCGGATATGCACGGGGACAAGCAGGAGGTCAAATGGATATGGAAGGATGACTATCACCATGTCTTCGCAGAGGACCACAATGAGTTCATGAGTGAGCACGTAAAGCACAAACCTTTTCTGCTCCTGTGCAATCACTGTGACGAACCGGCCTGCGTGCGGGTGTGCCCGACCAAAGCCACATATAAGCGGAAAGACGGGATCGTGGTGATGGATTACCACCGGTGCATAGGGTGCCGATACTGCATGGCTGCCTGTCCTTATGGGGCCAGGAGTTTCAATTTCGGCGACCCGAAACCCCTGTTGAAGCATGAAAACCCGAAGTTTCCGGCCAGAATGAGAGGAGTCGTGGAAAAATGCACATTCTGTTCGGAGAGACTCGCGGAAGGTCTTAAGCCTGCCTGTGCAGAGGCGTCGAACGGGGGAATCATTGTTGGAGACCTGGATGACCCGAATTCAGAGGTCAGACAGGCATTAAGGGAGAACTACAGCGTCCGGCGAAAACCGAGTCTTGGCACGCAGCCGAGCGTTTACTACATAATGTGAGGTAAGAGCTATGCTTGAGAAGGCACTAAAGGGCGGTAAAGGCTACTGGACGTGGATCGTCTTATTGCTTGGGGTTATCGGCGTAGGGTCTCTGGCGTACGTGCAACAGTTTACCCAGGGCTTGAAGATTACCGGTATGAGCAGGGATGTATCTTGGGGATTCTACATTGCCCAGTTCACCTACTTGGTCGGGGTTGCGGCCTCTGCTGTTATGCTTGTCTTGCCTTACTATTTTCATCACTACAAGGCATTCAGCAAGATGATTATCCTGGGCGAATTCCTGGCTATTGCGGCTGTGACCATGTGCATGGGGTTCATCGTGGTCGATCTGGGTCAGCCGCAGCGCTTGCTTAATGTCATATTGCATCCGACGCTGAATTCGATCCTGTTCTGGGACATGGTGGTACTCAACGGATATTTGTTCCTGAATCTAGTAATAGGGTGGACAACACTGACTGCCGAGCACAAGCAGGTGGCCCCTCCGACATGGGTCAAGCCTCTGGCGTACTTGTCAGTAATCTGGGCGTTCAGTATACACACTGTAACGGCCTTTCTGTACGCAGGCCTTCCGGGCAGGCATTACTGGCTGACGGCAATTCTGGCCGCACGGTTCCTGGCCTCAGCGTTCTGTTCCGGTCCGGCGGTACTGTTGCTCATCACCCTGCTTGTAAGGCGGCTCACCAAATACGATCCGGGGAAGGAGGCCATTCAGACCCTCGCCAAGATCATTACGTATGCCATGGCCGTTAACGTGTTTTTCTTCCTCCTGGAACTCTTTACGGCCTTCTACAGCAATATACCCGGGCATATGCACGCCTTCCAGTATCTATTCTCCGGCTTGGAGGGCCACGGTTCGCTGGTGCCGTTTATGTGGGTGGCGGTGGTACTGGCTCTTGTCTCTTTGGGGCTTCTTATTCCGCCCAGCCTGCGGGATAATGAGCGGGTGCTCCCGATTGCACTCATAATGCTGTTTGCTGCCACATGGATAGACAAGGGATTAGGACTAGTGGTGGCAGGCTTTGTGCCGAATCCGATGGAGAGGGTGACGGAGTACTTGCCGACAGGACTGGAACTGCTCATCACAATGATGGTATATGCAACAGGGGCTTTGGTTCTGACTATCCTCTATAAGATTGCAATTTCTGTGAAGAAGGAACTGGCCTAAACGTTCACCGTTGACGGTTCACCGTTAACCGAAGAAGAGTTTTTCACGTTTTTTCGGATGATGAACGGTTGGGGGGAACGGATACAGCCTGCTAATAGAGATAACAAAAAAGGGACTCACTGCCGTCGGTGAGTCCCTTTTTTTGTTCCATTGGCGGCAAGACGTCCTTTTCAAGTCTTGGCGCCCATCCTCAGCCGAAGGACCGCGGCCTTGAGACGATCAACCAGTCCAGGGAGATCGGGCTTGGTAACCTGGTCGTCGGCGCCGACCGCGAGGCCTTTATTCCGAAGGCTGTCATTGATCAACGAGGAGAAGAGCAAGACCGGGATCCGGGCAAAGGCGGGGTCCGTCTTAATTTTTCGACAGAGGTGGTGTCCGTCCATACGGGGCATCTCTATGTCGCTGATAATGGCTTGCAACTGGCCTTCAACCCCGGTTTCTGCCGCGTTTCTCTTAAACACATCGAGGAGTTCCCAGGCGTTTTGTCCGTCAACGGCCAGGACCACGTTGTAGCCCCCGCGGCGAAGGACTTTTGAGACCTGGTCCCGAATCATACGGGAATCATCGGCCAGAAGTACGGTTCCCGGGGGGATGTCGAGTTCAGGGCCGGTTTTGTGGGATTGGACCGCGGGTGACTCTGATTCGGTGGCAGCGTTGATGGCTTCCATACTTATGCTCGGGTCGACGGAGGCGACGACTTTTTCAAAATCGACCATTTGAATTATCTGGTCCCCTATCCTCGCATTAGCCACGATGCACTGGGATTCGAAATTGAGATAGGCCGGGGGCGGTTCGATGTTGCTCCAGGATATGCGATATACCTTATCCACTCCGTGGACGACGAATCCGAACTGCTTTCCATAGATTTCGATGACTATGACCACCCAGCCCTTGCGATCCGAGTTTCCAATGTATTCTTCGTAACCAAACCACCGGCACAGATTTATGAGTGGTATTATTCGGTCCCGCAGAATAAATATGCCGTCCATGGATGGGGGGTGTGAGGGGAGCCGTGATATGTCCGGAGGTACAGCCACGAGCTCCCTGACTTTAGCCGCGTTGATCCCGAAGGTAGTGACGCGGCCGTTCGGAAAGGCGGGGTCCTGCCAGGAAAGTATGAAGCTCATGATTTCCACTTCATTAGTCCCGGCCTCCGTCAGGATACTGGAGCGAGCAACAGCAGCATTTTGCATGGAACCAAGTCCTCCCTCACTGTGTTTGGTGGTACCCGGGACCCCGTCGGACTCTTGGAGATCTCCTGCGGAAAGAGGCAGACGCTTGACGATTCCCCAAGTGCGACAGGCTCCCAGCGGGGTCTCTACATCAGTTTCTATCGGCAAATACTTTTTTTTTGTTAAGGAAAAAATGGGAATTCCTAGGAGTCTGTCGGACCTAGGGGATCGTCACGAGGAAGTGGAGGAACGAGGCCAAATATTCACGAATTTGAGGCGCCTAGTGTTGCTATGTAACAAAAAGTCGGGGATATTTGGGCCGTTCCCTCCACTTTCCGCAGTAGATCACCCTAAGTCCGACAGACTCCTAGCCCGGCGGGACCGAAGAGATTGAATTGAGTATACCGGCGGCATCCAGCCCGACATGAGTACAAAAGATTGCGCTTTGACAGGCGCCTTGATACAATTTGTACAGGGAGGCATTTGTAACCGTTCACCGAAGGAATGCTTTTGGGGTTTTTACGGACAACGGTGAACGTTTACATGTTCATCGAGAGTGAGCCGGATCATGCCTTCCTGCCACTTCTACACAGATTCGCAGAATTCCTCAGAGCATACAGCGTAACATTCTTCGATCGGAGCACTTCTTTTCACCGTTGAGACTTCGAGCACGAGCACGATTCGTCCGGTCACGGAATCTTGCAGGAGCCTCTTGGGTGAAGGAATGATCCTGCGCTGTGTCTGTTGTTTCAAGTATTGAAAAATTTACGGAGGTGAGCCCTATGGAAAGCCTTGAGGAGGTTTTTCGATCCATCATGGCGTATTTGCCGAACATCTTAGGTGCAATGGCAGTCCTGATCATCGGGTGGCTCATAGCCTTGGGGATTGCCGCTCTGGTTGGCAGTCTGCTTCGCCGGACAACCATAGACAACCGGATTGCGCAATGGGTTTCCGGAAAAGAAGTACCGGTGATGAACGTGGAACGGGTTGTGTCGAAGACGGTATATTACATCCTTCTACTTCTGGTCGTGATCGCCTTCCTTGAAGTCCTGCGATTGAGGCTGATAACCGAACCCATAAGCCAGCTCTTAAACCGGGTCTTCGGGTTTCTGCCCGAACTGTTCGGCGCGATACTGCTGCTCTTTCTAGCATGGATCGTGGCAAAGACCTTGAGAATTGTTGTTGCGAAAGTGTTGTCGACAGCAAAGATCGATGAGAAGCTGGGGAGTAGTGCCGGGTTTGAAGGAGAGAGGAGGATCTCTCTGGCGCAGACGATCGCCGACGTAGTCTTCTGGCTGGTCCTTCTCCTGTTCCTTCCGGCGGTACTGGGCACGATCGGCTTGGAGGGTGTACTGGCGCCGGTTCAAACACTGGTCAATAAGGTTCTGGCCTATCTTCCCAATATCTTTGCCGCAGCACTGATTCTTCTGGGTGGATGGTTCGCAGCGCGAATCATTCAGCGCATCGTCACCAGTATCCTTGCACCCACTGGAATCGACAGATTGGGCGAGAGCGTCGGGATTTCTCCGGTGTTAGGAAAACAGCATTTATCAGACATTGTCGGCCTCATAGCTTATGTCTTTGTGCTCATACCGGTGATCGTTGCCGCACTGAACGCCCTCAACCTGGAATCCATCACTGCCCCGGCGAGCAACATGCTGAATACGATCCTTGCGGCCATTCCCCTGGCATTCACAGCGGCGCTTGTACTGATAGTCGCTTACATGATCGGCCGCATTCTGGCAGGTGTAACATCGAGATTTCTTGCGGGGGTCGGGTTCAACGCCCTGTTTGCCCGGCTGGGCCTGGAGAGTGCGGCGCGGGCCGAAGGATCTTGGGCGCCCTCCTCGATTGCGGGCTATCTGGCCTTGATTGGAGTCATGCTTTTTGCTACAGCAGAGGCTGCCCGCCTGCTCGGATTCGCAATTTTTGCAAACCTGGTCTCTCAATTCACCGTCTTTGCCGGCAACGTAATCCTCGGACTGATTATCCTCGGGATCGGCCTGTATATGGCCACCGTTGCATCCAAGGCTATCCGGACTTCCGATACTATTCACGCCGGACTTCTGGCCTTGGCCGCCCGGGTTACCATTATCGTATTTGCAGCAGCTATGGCGCTCAGGGAGATGGGGCTGGCCAATGAAATAATCAGCCTTGCCTTCGGGTTGCTGCTTGGCGCCGTGGCAGTGGCAGTGGCTATTGCCTTTGGAGTCGGCGGGCGCCAGATTGCCGCCCGCCAATTGAATGAATGGGTCGACTCACTCAAAGCAAAACATGAACAGATCATTACGCCGGGGTCGACGCCTCCCCGCGAGAAGGCGAGAACGTAATGCATTTCGGATTTCGGAATGCGGATTTCGGATTGACAAGAGAAGGATGCTGGAGGCTGAGAGGCCAGGAAGGCGAAAAGCTGGAAGGCAGGAAGAGATGAATGCTGATAGCTGATCGTTTTTTTCGGTGGACGGCCAACGTGAACAGTGAACGCATTTACGGGTTGCGGGTTACGAGTTGCAAAACCGGTATAAATAACGCGCAACCCGAAAGGATTCCTATCCCGAAAATCGGGGGGCATCTGCGTCTTGTGCGGTCAGGAAGTTTTTGACGGCCTCGGCCAGATTCAGATTCAAGCCTTTGACGGACAGGATTTCCTGAACAGCAGCTTTCCGTAGTCCTTCCACGCTTCCGAACGCGATCAGCAGCCGTTTTGCGAGCAGGGGACCAACACCCGGAATATCGGTCAGAATTGATTTTCTAGTCCGGTTTTCTCGAATTCTCCGGTGATATTGTATTGCAAAACGGTGCGATTCGTCTCGAATTCGTTGAAGGTAAAGGAGGACCGGCGAGTTTTCTCTCAGCACGACCGGATTTTTGCGATAAGGCAGATAAACCTTGTCCTGTTCCCCTTGGTTGCCCTTGGCCAAGGCTATGACATCAAGCATGCCTTCTAACCGGATGTCCTTGAGGACGGTTTGTGCCACGCCCAGTTGTCCCCGCCCGCCGTCAATCAAGAGGAGATTGGGCCAGGATTCCTCTTGTTGCGCCCGGCGGAGGCGCCGTGTTACGACCTCCTGCATCATCGCATAATCATTCGGCTCTTCGGGCAGCCTTATTTTGTACCTGCGATACAGAGACGTCTCCGGCCGGCCTCTGATGAATGCTACAACAGAGCCTACCGCCATTTTCCCGCTCAGATTGGATATATCGAGACCTTCTATCCTTTCCGGATAATGACGAAGCTTGAGGTTATCCTGCAGAAGCTGCAGAAGCTCCGAAATATCCTCGTCTTTTCGCAGTTGCTGCCCCATGGCGTGCTCTGCATTTTCTGAGGCCAGCGCCAAGAGGTGTCGCTTGTCTCCTCTGCGGGGCACAACCAACGAAGTCTTTCTCCGGGCATGATCTTTAAGCCTCTCGGAGAAAACAGCCTGATCCTCAAAGGGGAAGGGTATCAGTATTTCCTCCGGAATGTACTTTTCCTCACTGTAGAACTGCTTCAAAAAATTGGACAGCAACTCTTCTTCGGTATCCACTGCCCGGAGAAAAAAGCTCTTATGGCCGATTACCGCACCGTGTCTGACAAAAAAAATGGATACTTCCGCCTGCTCCCCTCTCCGATACAGACCGATCGCGTCCAGGTCAATCGGACGGGAAGATACCACAGATTGCCTCTCCAGGGTTCGTCTAACAGCCGTAAGGCGGTCGCGATAGAGGGCGGCTTTTTCATATTCCTCACGTTCGGCGAGCGAGTTCATCTCCTTTTCCAGGAGCGAGACCAAATCGTTCATCCGTCCTTGAAAGAACATGATGACCTGATCCACATACTCGCGGTATTCTTCTTCACTGACCGTTCCGGCGCAGGGACCGAGACAGCGTTTCATTTGAAAGTTCAGGCATGGGCGAAGGCGTGACTTGAAGACTGAATCCGGGCAGCGGCGCAGGGGGAAAACCTTCTGCAAGAGGCGCAAGGTATCCCGAACCGCACTGGCCGATGAAAAAGGCCCGAAATAAAGCGCGCCGTCGGATGTGACCCGCCGAACGAGCGTGATGCGGGGAAACTTGTCGTTCGGGTTTATCCGCAAGGAGAGATAATTCTTATCGTCCCGGAGAATTACATTATACTTGGGGCGGTAGCTTTTAATGAGGCTGCATTCGAGGATAAGGGCCTCTTTTTCGTTTTCTGTGACAATAGTCTCGAGAAAAGCGCCCCGGGAGACGACGGCTTCAACCTTCGGCCCATGTGACCGGCCCTTTTGCAGATAGGACATGAGCCGTTTTTTGAGGTCCTTCGCCTTCCCTACGTAGATCACCTTTTCCTGTGCATCTTTGATCAGGTAGACCCCTGGCCTGTGCGGGATATTCTCTAACTTGTCTTCAGTCAATCCCATTCCAGCCTCTGCTTCTCAAGGGCTCGTATGCGATCACGAAGCTCGGCTGCGCGTTCGAAATCGAGATCCTTTGCAGCTTTTTTCATTTCCGATCGCAACGATTCGGCGAGCTTTGTCATTTCCTCTTTTGACAGGTACTCCGTCCGGCTTTCCGCGGCCGCAGGCACGGTATAGTAATCCGCTTCGTACATGGAAGAAAGTACATCGTTAATGGATTTCCGGATGCTCTCGGGCGTAATGTTGTGCGCCCGGTTATACTCTTCCTGGATCAGCCTCCGGCGATCGGTTTCTTCAATCGTTCGCCTGATAGAGAAGGTGATCTTATCTGCATAGAGGATGACTTCGCCGTTGACGTTCCGAGCAGCCCGGCCGCAGGTCTGGATGAGCGACCGTTCTGAACGGAGAAAGCCCTCTTTATCCGCGTCGAGCACGGCGACCAGCGAGACTTCCGGCAGGTCGAGACCTTCTCGCAAAAGGTTTATGCCGATCAGGACGTCGAAGACTCCAAGACGAAGGTCTCGTATGATCTTCGACCGGTCCAGGGTAGTAATATCCGAATGAAGATACTTCGCCTTCAGCCCCAGTTCAAGATAGTAGTCCGCAAGATCCTCCGCCATTCTTTTGGTCAGTGTGGTTACAAGCACCCTTTCCTTTCGGTTCACGCGTTCTCTGATCTCCCCCAGAAGATCGTCAACCTGACCCGCCGCGGGCTTTAATGTAATCTTTGGGTCCAGAAGGCCGGTCGGCCGGATTATCTGCTCGAATACGTCGCCTGAAGCTTCTCTTAACTCATAAGGACCGGGTGTTGCGGAGGCGTATACCACCTGATGAACATGCCTTTCGAATTCGGCGAAATTAAGCGGGCGATTGTCAAGGGCCGAGGGCAACCGAAACCCGTATTCGACCAGGGTCTCCTTTCGAGAACGGTCTCCCCGGGACATGCCCCCGATCTGGGGCACAGTAATATGGCTCTCATCTATGAAAAGCAGATAATCCTCCGGGAAATAGTCGAGAAGAGTGGGAGGAGGTTCACCCGGCATCCTGCCGGTGAGATGCCGTGAATAATTCTCGATGCCGTGGCAGTATCCGAGTTCGAGAAGCATCTCGAGATCAAAGTTTGTGCGCTCCTCGATGCGTTGTGCTTCAAGGAACCGTCTTTCGCCTGTAAAGAATTCGATCCTCTCCTTCGATTCTACCTTTATACGCTTGATCGCTTCGAGCAAACGAGGACGTGTAGTTACGTAGTGGCTGCCCGGAAAGATTAAAGCCTGTGCAAGGGTCTGCCTGACCGTGCCGCGCAGCGGATCGATCTCTTTTATGGCTTCTATCACGTCCCCAAAAAATTCCACACGAACGGCCCGATCCTCCTCGCAAGCCGGGAAAATCTCAACGATGTCGCCGCGAACACGAAACGTCCCGCGGTGGAAATCGATGTCATTGCGCTCGTAAAGCATATCAACCAGGGCCCGAAGGAGTTCTTCACGGCGGATTTCCTGCCCGTCGGAGAGTTCGAGATGCATGCTTCGGTATTCGTCCGGGGACCCCAACCCGTATATGCAGGAGACGCTGGCCACGATGATGACATCTTTTCTTTGAAGCAAAGTGCTTGTTGCCGCGTGTCTCATCCGGTCTATCGTCTCATTGATCGAGGAATCTTTTTGAATATAGGTGTCGGACTGGGGAATGTAAGCTTCCGGCTGGTAATAATCGTAGTAGCTGATGAAATACTCCACTGCATTATTCGGGAAGAGCTGTCTGAATTCACTGAAGAGTTGCCCGGCCAGGGTCTTGTTGGGGGCGATCACCAGGGTCGGCCTGCCGATGCGGGCGATGACCTGCGCCATGGTAAAGGTCTTCCCCGACCCGGTCACCCCAAGCAAAACCTGATGCTTGTTGCCCTTTGTCAATGACCGGTACAGGCCATCGATGGCATCCGGCTGATCGCCGCTGGGACTGAAAGCTGAAATAAGCTGAAACAGGGACATGTCCATAAACCACATTATTTCAAATCGTTAAATAAAACTGTACCATACTGCTCAAATCCTGCAAGAAGAGTTGTTTGCCACAGAGGACACAGAGGACACAGAGATCACAGAGAATACTATAGACTTCCAGATAAAGCTTTTGGGTGCGTTAGGGTCTGTCACGGAATAAGTTGCGCAATTCTGAGTGCTGAGGCGCCCGTCTGGCAAGGCGCGAGGAGGGCGCATACCCGTGAGTATGCAACCGACGAGCAAAACGCAGCCGGACGGGATGGATCGGCGCTCAGAATGCTCAAGTTATTCCGTGACAGACCCTTATTGGTCGGGGATGTACGAACAGGTACTATCCGCTCCCTGCTGCCTTCCCAAAAACATTATCTGAAAGTCTATAGTTCCCTACGTTCAACTCAAAAGACGACGATACAGGCTCCCAGGAGCCTGTCGGACTTAGGGATGATCTACTGCGGAAGTGGGGGGGGGACGGCCAGTACCCGTTCACCGTTGTCCGTAAGAACCTGAAAAGCATCTCTTTCGGTGAACGGTCAACGGTCAACGGTGAACGCTTATTAATGCGCCTCAAATTCGTGAATATTTGGTCTCGTTCCTCCACTTCCTCGTGACGATCCCCTAAGTCCGACAGACTCCTAGTCTTTCAATTGGTTCTCGGCAATCATCTCCTTGTAAACAGCATTTGCGAAAGGACGCCCAGTATGATGAGAAG
>JAZDGK010000008.1:0-3810 GCA_043806955.1 Pseudomonadota bacterium
ATTTTTTTTTGAGCCAGTCAAGTTCTAATGCCGAGTCTACGATTATTCCGGGCAAATCCAGTCGACCGCTTTCCGTTACCTGTCAATTCTGCTTTGCAGGATCCAGCTCCTACTTGACTTCTCGGCATAATATGCCTGTCATATCTTTATGGTCATCCAGACCGAAAGGAGAAGACAAATATGAATCGACAACTGAGTTGGAACGCAAGGGTATCACGATTACTGCCTATTGGCCCGCTGCACCCGCATATTGCAGGCTTTGCTGAGTTGTGATCAACGTCAATTACATTTACCGTAACGACAATTACATTTACCGTAGGTCTAGGGGTTAATAATCAACATCATCCCGTCTCTCTTTTTTGGCGGCTGCTGGTTACTATTTTGCGCCAGCACCATTCTGGTAAATACCTGAGAAGGCCTCAATAAGTGCTCAACGACAATTACATTGACCGTCCTGTTGCCTCATTCAGAAACACACCTTCTCCTCATTGGCTGTCCAGCTAACCGGGTCCAACTGTCCGATTTTAACAACCTGTTGCCTCATGCAAAATCACACTATTCCGTATTCCATTGCCTCATCGAAAAATCCTACTATTGAATGGTTTCCCCCGAGGGAGATTGGTCTTCCCCTTTTCGAACCGGTGAACTCGATTTCACGTTTTCATCCCACAGAGCAGCAAGTTTCTTAATCTTTTCCCGAAGATACGCCGGATAGCCGGAGGGTAATGGTTCCTTTTGGATTTCGGCAATCAACGGATCGAAGTAACGCAGGCTGCGGATAGGTTCCAGTGAGTTGCCCTCGAACCAGGAACTGTATTTTCGGCAGGCGCCGATGAGCATAGCTTCCTCGATCACCACCAGAGGAATGCCCCGTCGTTGCAAGTCCCTGGCGTCCGCTGCATCGGTGACGCCAAACTCGCCGCTTCCGCAGCCCAGGGACAAAAAGCATGTACGCACCGACGCTACATAAGCTTTCTGCTCTGGTGATTCGGGGCAATCTTCCGACCGGCGATAGGGCCAGTAGCTGTCCGAGATCTCGAATGTCGTATGGGCAAACTGGTTCTTTCCGGGGCTGACATGGCAGATTCCCCGGGCTTCGAGTTCTGCTATGTAGGCGCCGATGGCCCGTTTTGACTTTCCCATGGCCAATGCAAGTGCCTTATGTGTTGCCTGCAAGCGGCCGGTACGCCGGTCAGCCTCAAAACAGAGATAGGCAAAGAGCCTGAAAGCCCCGTCAGAAAGTATAGCCAGCGCCTTGCGGAAAGTGTCTCCGGCCGGAAACCATCCGGTCGTTTGCTTCAGGCTCAGCCGCTCATTCATTGGAGAGAAGGATTGGTCGCTCATTTGGCCTCCCCTTCATCTGAATCGATTTTCGGTCTCATATTCTCCAGGGCTTTCTCTGCCCGGTAACTGCGCTTCAGATTCAGCTCCAGGATTATGGAATGGTGCACCAGACGATCGACGGCGGCCGCCGTTGTCATCGGATCCTTGAATATCTGGTCCCATTTGGAAAAGACAAGATTCGTGGTGATCAGAACGCTCCGACGCTCATACCGCTCCGCCAAAAGAGTAAAGAGGACCTCCATCTCCTCCCGGTTTTGCTGTATGTACCCGATATCGTCAATTAGGATTGCCTCAAACTTGTCCAGCCTCTTTATTTCCTGGCTTAAGGTGAGATCCCTTTTGGCGATGAGGAGGCTCTGAACCAACATGGCCGCGGAGGTGAATAAAACGGCATGGCCCTGCTTGACCAACTCATAGGCAATGGCGCAGAGAAGATGGGTTTTGCCGGTCCCCGGATTTCCAAAGGCAAGGATGTTTTCAGCTCGCGACAGAAAACTCCCTTCGCATAAAGTCGGCAACAACGCCCGGATTTTTCGCGGCAGCCGATCCTGTTCCAGAGTCTCCAGCGTCTTTTCTCCCGGTAGACAGGAACGTTTGAGCAGTTGCATGATCTTGCGGTTATGTCGCTCATACGCTTCCAACTGCGCCAGCTCATGCAGATAGCGTTCGTAGGTAACGGCTTCTTTCTCAGCCTTGCGGGCCACGTCCTCGTAGTTGTCGATGAAGGCGGGCAGATGCAGCAGCTTTAAAAGCATCTTCAAGGAGGTTTCCGTTGTCATACGGCCACCTCCTCGAGCAGTGCGTCGTAGGCCAACATGTCCGGAAGCGGGATATCGATATCAAGCGGTTTCTCGACAGGGCACTCCGACATCTCAACCAGCCTGTCAAAATCGAGCTCCTCGCCGCCATCCAACAGTTGCCTGAGCGAGCCTTCCATGGCCGACTCGGAATTCATTGCCGCCCACTCCAGAATCTTGAGGTACCGACGGCTGGCATGCCTGGAATCATCGTTCACGAGCTGGTCATATGTTTGACGAAAAACAGTGGAGGGAAACATCTCCTCCCGATAACGGTAGTTCTCGAACGCACCCGGTTTTCGTACCAAAGAACCAATGACATGCCGGTAATCAATCTTGGCTTTCCCCTGACCGCGCAGCCGCTCCATCTCGGCCACCTGTTGCCCGGCGAAGTGGATCGCCACTCGCTCGGCATACAATCTGACTTTCACCTCGTACCGAATGAGCCGCGAGGGTACGGAGTATGTGTTCTTCGCTATACGAATCGTGCTCCAGGAATTGACGGGTACTTTAAATTCCCGATAGTCATTCAAGCGATACGCCGGAAGATGTTTCATTACAGCCAGTTCCTCTTCCAGCCGTTTGCTTCTGCCGAGGTTCTTGTCGAAAATGATCTTGTGCAGAAACTCTTCGTATTCGCTGAGGCCGGTAAAGTCGCGGCTGCAGCGCAAGAGCAACGCCTGGTCGACCCTCTCCTTGATCCGGTGGTGGGATTGTTCCACATCCCCGTTCTCATTGGCTTTGCCAGGCTGATTCTTTGTAGGGGTTATGCCGTAATGACGCATCACCGCCATGTAGGCTTCGTTGAACTCCCGGCGCTCCTCACCCTTGAAAGTCGCGGCGCTGAGATTGTCCGTTCGATGATGCCCGGCAGGAACACGACCCAGGAACCATAGAGCATCCTGGATCCCCCTGCTTAAGGACTCGAAGCTCTCGCTGAAGCAGATCTGGACGTATTCCCAGTTCGAGTAGGTCAGGACGAAGTGGTAGAGCAAATGCGGAAACCGCAGCCCGTCAATTGTAATCTCGAGCGCGTTCATGGAGGTAAAATCCGACTGCCCTTGAATGCCGGGGTAATGCACTTGAGGGAAAAATACTTCACAGTCCGGTCCGGAAAGACCTCGCCAGACCCGCATGTGCCTTTGCAGGGTTCGCAGTTGTCCATCCTGAAACTTCCCGGAGTAACGCCGCTGCAAATCCTGGAAGATCGTCAAGGCTTCCAATCGAGGCGCTTCTTTGACCATTGCCTCCACCTCAGCCCAAACATCGGCAAACGGATCCTCTCGCGTCCGCCAATCCCTGGGTTCCTTCATCTGGCTGGGAAGTAATCCGGATCGAAGATATTTCCGCGCTGTTTTTTCGTCCATGCCTGCCTTTGCCGCTGCTATTACCAAAGGCAGACTATTTTCTCGCGACAATTTCATGAGTCTCCTTACCTGCTCGTCAGTTGTAATCAAATGGCCTCCAATAGAGGCCGAAAGATTAGCAACATCCGATGGATTAGACCCGGTAAATGTAATTGTCGCTCATCAGCCACGATCGTCCGCGAGATCCAGAAGCGGACGCGTAAACTGAAGGAGCTACAGCTTCGCCTCGCCCACCCGCCGAAACGCGGGAAGCCGGTCAAGGCCGAGTCCGCACAGAAACAGGCGCAGGCAATCCTCGTGGG
>JAZDGK010000009.1:0-12795 GCA_043806955.1 Pseudomonadota bacterium
TCACATCCTGCTGGTCTCTTGGGCTGTCTTCTTCGTTGCTTGGTCGGTCACATATCTTGATATGCTCACTCCCAAGCGCCTTGAAGACAGCCCAAAATCCTGCGCAGTATTGTGACACTTATTTCGTGACGCACCCTAAGAGTACGGCAAAGATTTGAAACGAGCCATACATTGTGCCGGGGTTGTACTGAACCCGAGAGAGAAAGGTCCTTTTTTCAATCTGCACTGCTAACGATGAAATTCTTGAATGTTTATTAAAGTTTTCATGTTGCAAGTTCCGAAATCTTTGAGATTTGAATATGTTAAGCCGTTACCCGTAGGGTGGGCTGTGCCCACCACAAAGGCGACCGGGATGGCTCTCAGTCCGCGATGGCCGTTTCGGTGGGCAGAGCCCCCCTGCTTTTTGAAACTCTGTGTGCTCTGTGCGCTCTGTGGCAAAACATTCTTTTGGTTGCGGCTCTGCCGCGCTGCGTTCATCTGCGAAGATCTGCGTCCCAAAAATGCCGGGATCAGCCGTGATACTCCGGATAGTGGCGCGGGAGTTTTATGGTGAGTATCGTCAATCCTGATTCGGTGTGAATGGAGATTCTGCCGTGATTGGCCTGCACGAAACGGTAAATAATATTGAGCCCCCTGCCTTTTACGTCTCCTCTTCTGATCTGCTCTATTTGACTGCCGGGTATCTCGCCTGTATTCCAGACCTCAAGACAGGCCATCCCGTTTTCGTCGTGAGTGCGCATCCCAAGTAGTCCTCCCTCTTCAGGGACGGCTTTTGTGGCGTTATTGAAGATATTATCGAGGACCCGTTCCAAACCGAACAACGGGCAATAAACAAGGAGATTCGGCTCAAGATCGGGCTCGTGGACTTCGATATTGAACCGTCCCAGCCGGAGCAACGCCTCTCTATTGATGTCAAATCGCTTGAGCGCCACCTGGCTTAAATCGAGGACTTCTTCCCTCTCTTCCAAAGCCATGGCAAACGTCAGATCCTGAAGGCGGATCGTTTCTCTCATTATGATGTCCAAATAGGAGATCAACTTGTCGCGAGCTTTCTCAAGATCTCCGGTCATAAGGAGATTTCTTGCCCTGTTTGCAAAGCCGGCCACTGCTACGGCGGGATTTTTCAGATCGTGGAGGATATCTCCGAGCAACTCCATCCGCGAGGCCTTCATGATTTCTCTTCCGAAGAACGTCATCAACTCTATTTCGTCTTCAGTGAAGTACTGCCGCTGATCTATGGCATAGAACATCATGATATACAATATGATCTCATTTGCTTTTAACGGCACCAGGAGTATCGAATGAATTTGGTTACGTTCCACAAATTCACGCATACCCGGACTGGTCAATGCACTGGCCTGTGGATCCTTGATCAGGAGGTATGTAGGATCGATTCGCTCGAAGGGATTGTCCTCATACGGTCTATTGTGAATGAGAGTGTGAAAATATGGGTGGCGCTCCACCGTGAAAGCATGGCCGATCTCGTGATAACTCTTTTCCACAGGATACGCCGCTTCCACGCTGACGTACTTCTGGTCTTTGGACACGGAAAAAAGGGCGCAGCTCTGGATTTGCAGCGATTCGCCGAGTTCGGGTATGAGCAGATAAAAAAGATCCTTAAGCTTTATGCCTTCTCTCTTGCTGAGCTGAACAAAGATCTTGTTTACGATGCGTTCCTTGCGTGTATTCAGCTTCTGCAGGTCCAGAATCTTTTTTTTGACCAGGACATAACTTATACGGCGGGCCAGAACCTCTGCCAGTATGATCTCGAGCTTGTTGAACTCGCGGTTGTCTTCGCCGTAATAGATCTGGATGGATCCAAGAAGATCGGTGCCGGGGTCCATAAATCTCGGGATTCGAAGGGGCACCGCAAGAAGAGAATAGAAGCCTTTTCTCTTTGCCAGATCTTTCGTCTTGTAAAACGGGTCATTAGGTATGCTCGGGACTGAAATGCTGTGGTTCTCCCGGACCACCTTGCCGGAAATCGAGTCCGCCAACGGTACCGAAAGCAGTCTGTCCTCTTCGGCAATGTTGTGAGCGCCGAATGTGGTCATATTTAAGGTTTGAGGATCAAAAAGCCTGATGGAGGACGCTTTCGCGTTCAGGTAATAGGCAATCCTCTCGGCAGCGATCTCCAGTATTTTTCTCTGATCGAGATTGGGATCAATAGACATGATATCTTCGATCTCGCTGATGACACGCGAGAGGAATTCAACAAGATATCTCTCGTCGATAAAATGCGCCAGCTCCGACTGTTCCTCTTCCGAGAGATTGAGTTTGCGTGACATCGAACTCTTTGAGAGAAATTCAGAAAGGGACATTTTCATTCGTTTTATCTCTTGATGGTCTCGTAAAAAGTCGTCACTCCGGTGAAAACCGGAGTCCAGATCCCCCGTAACTACTTGAATAGACTGGATTCCGGCTTCCGCCGGAATGACAATAAGCAGTACTTTTCGACTTTTTACGAACTCATCATCTCTTGATTGCTTCAGAAATTTGGAAACTGAATAATTTCAACCTGTGCGGTTAGACTGTTTTATTTACGACCCGCACAAAAGTTGCGGTGTTTCAATCAGAACCAAGCTTTGTTGGGTTTCGCGTTACTCAACCCAACCTACGAATTCTCCGCTGAAGCAACACGTAGGTTGGGTTGAACGGAGTGAAACCCAACAAATTGGCTGAAGACATTTCTGAGTTTCCAAATTTCTGATAATACATTTTACCGCGATTCTTAATTATCGCGCGGACAATCAAAAGGAGAGCAGGAAGTTACCAGGAGTCTGGCGGACATAGGATGATATACTGCGGAAAGTGGGGGGAACGGCCCAAATATCCCCGAATTTTCGTTGCATAGCAACACTATGCGCCTCAAATTCGTGAATATTTGGTCTCGTTCCTCCACTTCCTCGCGACGATCCCCTAAGTCCGACAGACTCCCAAGCAGCTCAGCCCCTTATTAAGGAATGGCCGAACCAGGCTTTCACCGCCATCGCAGCTTACTGCTCCTATCCTCAACCGACTCAAAGACCGAAGACAGGCCGTCCGGGGCAAGCGCCAGAAGGAATTTTTCGCACATGGCATCAACGTTCCTTTGCGTGACATAGGGCTTATGAGCACGGAATCCGCCGCCAAAAGAGTGGGGAATATGCATGAGCTCATGGATCAGTACCCTTATGCGGTCTTCTCTTGAGAGCTTATCGAATTTTTCCGAGATTACCTCTATGACGTAAAGAGGCTTTTGATTAAGGGCCAACTGCATTATTCTGGGGAGACCGTGGCAGCGGGCAATTATCCTTTTGCTTTCACTTCCCTGGCTTCGAACAAAAAACAACCTGGATTTATCAACATGGGTCATCAAGAGTTTGGAGACAATGCAACTTGAAACGGCACAAATATCAGAGGCCATCTCATACTTGATCATAACTGAAAAGTATACGCAATTGAACAGGAAAGCAATGCTTTAACGGGAGCGAACAAAATTGGTTTTGACAGAAGTCTTGATATATGCAATAATTTTGGCTATTTGAGCGTGCAGATCGACTATCGGGGTGATTTGTTGAAAATCGGTGAGGCTACAAAAAACGGTCCGGTGATTATTTGCGAACGTAGAAAGAACCAGCCGCGATTGTTTGTGGAGATCTGTCTCAAATGCCGCTATCGCTTCCGCTGTAAAGCGTTCTCTTCCTGGATCCAGCCGGAACTCTTTTCGTAAAACAAAGAGCAACCGCGGAGCATGCGGAGGACGCAGAGAGTTACCTCTTCTTGAGTAGAAGGGCATGGGATGCGAGGCCCGCACCAAAAGCCAGCATTGCACACCACTCATTCTCTTCGATCCCCGTTTCCAGTATTTTGCGGAGGACGAACAGGACGGTAGGCGAACTCATGTTGCCATGCCTGGCCAGGATATCCCGTGCGGGGCCGAGTTGTGCATCGGAGAGGCCGATCCCGGCCTGAACTGCGTTTATGATCTTTTCTCCCCCCGGATGAACGGCCCAATGCTTTATGTCGTCGGGTCGCAGCGACAAGGGGTCAAGAATTCCTGCCAGGCTTTGAAGCACGGATTCCTGGACCAGAAACGGCAATCGGTTGGAAATCTGGTTGTGCAACTGCCCATTCTTATAGACATACCGAAGGCAGTCGCGGTATTCGGGGGCATAGTGGCCGGCCGAGGTTACAAATTTCAGACCCTGGGCGCATTTCCAGACCACTGCGGCTGCGGCGCCATCAGAGAAGAGCATGTTGGAGAGTATCAGACTCAGATCATCACTCATCTGAAAGGTGGCGCTGCAGATTTCAACGGAAACACTCAGAATCACTCCGCTTTCGTCTTCCTGAAGCATGCGCCCGGCTATCTCCAGATTGGGAATGGCCCCGCCGCATCCGGCGCCGACGAGATCATAAGCCCGTATCCGCCTTGACAACCCCAATCGCTCAACAAGGTACGTGCTAAGCCCAGGACATAAATACCCTGTGCAGGTGCTGACCACGAGGCCTGAGACATCGGAAACGCCGAGACTTAGCTGATCCAGTGATTGCAAAGCCGCTCTAACCGAGAGATCCACCGCCGCCTGTGTGAACCTGGCAATACGACTATCGGGAGTCTCCTTCAGGAGGCAGTCGGGGCTCTCGAAAGCGAAATGTCTTCTCAGAATACTGGGATGTGAGAAGATCTTTTTCAGGACGCCAAGGCTTCGCGGCTGGAGTCTGTGTGCATAATGCCGTATCAGGAATTCCTTTGTCTCGGTCTGATCGGCGCTGAAAGAAGGAAGAGCAACTCCGATAGACCCGATGTATACTTCCGGTTTGAACATGCGTAGCCTCTCGCCGGTGCGGCGATGGTCACGGCGCCGGCAAATCCTCGTGCGCTTGCGGGCCGCACCGAAGCCGCCTATTTGTTCATACCCAGTATCCTGAGCCCTTTTCGAATAAAGCGGGTATGCCTCCATAGCGGAGGCTTTACCCCCAATCTGTACCCCAGTTGATGGATTCTGAGCAGACGATTCCATCCAATGGATTCTACATCGATATAATTCATAGAGGTATTCAGAGAGGTTTTCACCTCGTTCAAGGCCCAGAGAAAATCGACTTGAGGCGACCAGTAAAAGACCGGGGTGAGCATCTCCTGAGGCGCCAGCGAGAGGACGCCTTCTTCTCGGGCCATGGACTCGATCCCAGTCCCGGGATAGATCCGGATGCCGAAATTGAAAAAGACTACGTCATGCGATCGAATGGACTTTCTGGCGAATCTGAGTGTCTCCCTTATGGTAACCGGGGTTTCGCCGGGTCCGCCAAGCAGGAATATCCAGATACACGGGAGCTTGTGCCTGCGCACCACTTCTGCCGTCTTGTAAAGATCTTTCGTAGTAAAGCCTTTCTGCAGCTTGTCAAGCACCGTGTCAGAGGCATTTTCGGCAGTGATCCCTATGGCGCAGAATCCGGCTCGCTCCATTTCCGTAATCAGCGCATCATCTACAAACCGGGGATTGAGCTCCAGGCTTTGCAGGCGCACTGGCAAGCGAGCGCGTGCGAGTCTTTCACACAGGGTAATGGCATAATCGTACGGGGAATTAAAGACGCTGTCTACGAATTCGATGTCTCTGAAACCTGCTCCAACCAGTTCCTTAATCCCCTCCGTCACACTCTCCTGGTCTGCCAACCTGTAATCGGCGCCTTCGATCTTCCGGTAAGTGCAATATATGCATTTAAACGGGCATCCCATTCTGCTTTGAACAGGTACGGTTGCCAGGCTCGACAAATACCGCTTCAGGGGTATCCACCTGGAAAAGTCCGGAGCAACAAATTCCAGCGGCAGTGAGGCGCATGGATTCTTTCTGATAGTCGAGCCTTCCGCGTAGGCTATTCCCGGTATCCTTTCGAGGCGACCGGAGTTATCGAAATGTCGCAGAATCTCCGGAAAGACAGACTCTCCGTCACCGAGTACGGCACAACCCACTCCCGTATAACGCAGCAGGTGCTCAGGCATAACCCCTACTGCCGACCCACCCAGGACAATAGCCGCTTTCGTTTGCCTCTGTATGGTCTCGATGAGAGGCACAAGTTCTTCCACAAATAGAATCGGGTTTTGCATGTCGTTATTGTCTATGTTCCTGACCGAAACCCCGACCACGTCCGGGTTTGTCCGGGCAAGCGCTCGTTCGACCGCATTCAGTGGATGGGACTCGAACATGAGGTCGAGAAGTCTCACGTTGTGTCCGGCGCGCCGTGCCGCTTCCGCTACCAGGCAGGCCCCGAGAGGAATGACCGGCACGGGAAGCGTATAGCGGTTGGTGCTTATTATGAGCAGGTCCATCGTCTGATAGACTCCTGGGAGCCTGTCGGACTTAGGATGATCTACTGCGGAAGTGGAGGGAACGGCCCAAATATCCCCGAATGTTCGTTACATAGCAACACTATGCGCCTCACATTCGTGAATATTTGGTCTCGTTCCTCCACTTCCTCTTCCTCGCGACGATCCCCTAAGTCCGACAGACTCCTATAGACTTCCAGATAAAGCTTTTGGGTGCGTTATCGGTCGGGGATGTACGAACAGGTACTATCCCCTCCCTCCTGCCTTCCCAAAAACATTATCTGAAAGTCTATAGTAACTGACCGATAGTTTATTATAGGTCTTTTTCTCGCTTCCAAGACAGGAAAAGAACGAGCTAACGGCTTTGATTAACTTAATTTTTTTCTTGACAAAGATTTGGCGCTTGGCTATCGTCCGTGAAGTTGGCCCGATAATCTTAAGGCCGTGGGCAGGCCAAATGCTCACGGCCTTTTTAGTCGTTTAGAAAGGCCGTGGTGAGGAATCTTCACGGCCCTTTTTTTGCTTAAAGGAGGGAGTCTATGACCGGGAAACAGATTCGTTTAGAGCGCATTTTTAATCGGAATACCAGAAAGACTGTTATCGTGCCCATGGACCACGGCGTAACCGTGGGTCCCATAGACGGCTTGATTGATATGAAGAAAGCGGTGAATGCCGTTGCAGCCGGCGGGGCTAACGCCATTGTCATTCATAAAGGCATAGTCGGGGCAGGGCATCGAGGGGGAGGAAAAGATGTCGGATTGATCATACATCTTTCGGGCAGTACATGTTTGTCGCCGTACCCCAATGCCAAAACACTCATCTGCACGGTGGAAGAAGCGATTAAGATCGGAGCCGATGCCGTCTCGATACAGGTAAATGTCGGAGACGGAAACGACAGCCAGATGTTGAAGGACCTGGGAGAGACCGCCCGAATCGCGAGCGAATGGGGTATGCCGCTTCTGGCCATGATGTATCCTCGAGGCGAAAAGATTAAAGATGAATACGATGTGGACATAATCAAGCATGTGGCAAGGCTTGGCGCGGAATTGGGGGCGGACATCGTAAAGTGTTCCTATACAGGTGATCCGGAGAGCTTTCAAAGAGTGGTCGAAGGATGCTCCGTACCGGTAGTCATAGCCGGCGGGCCAAAAATGTCCTCGGACCGTGACATCCTGAACATGGTCAGAGGCGCCATAGACGCCGGTGCTTCCGGGATATCGATCGGCCGAAATATCTTCCAGCACAAGAACCCCCAACTCCTGACGTCAACACTGAGCCGTATCGTTCATCGCCGGTATTCTGTCGATGAAGCACTGGAGTATCTGGATAAGGGATGAAATGAATTTCGGATTTCGGATTTCGGATTTCGGATTTGGGATTTGGGATTTGGGATTGCGGAATGGGAAAACAGTGACGCGGAAAGAATGCAATTCCGGACCACGGAATTGCAGTGTATTCCGCAGGACAGGCTCTCGCCTGTCTGGTGTGCGAGAAGAAGGGCGTGGAGAGTGTAGCACAGCCGCCCTCGGCTGTGAAACGGCATTCGGTACAGGGAAAAAATATGAAGCAGATTTGGGTTAAGATCGTGCCCTGGAAAAAGAAGCTGGTCACAACTGCCCTGGAGAACGGGGCGGATGCGTTGATGCTTGCCAAAGGGGATTCGGCCAAGGCCAAGGAACTCGGGAGAATTACAACCGTTGCTCCTGACGGGGATTTGCGTCTCGGCGAGGACGTGGTGGAAGTGACTGTAAAGGGGCCGGATGACGAGAATGAAATTGTAAAATTGTCCCAGACAAAAAAGGTCCTGGTTAAGACGACGGATTGGACCATCATTCCCCTTGAAAACCTTATCGCCCGGACCGGAAACATCTGGGTCGAGGTATCAAATCTGGAAGAGGCAAGGACCGCCTTGGGTGTACTTGAGAAAGGGGTGGACGGACTTCTCATTTCGGTTTCCGACCCGGCTGAATTAAAAAAGATACTCAATTCTGTGAAAGAGTCGAGCGGCGATATTGAACTCCTGGCTGCCGAAATCGTCTCCGTCAAGACACTCGGGATGGGTGACAGGGTCTGTGTCGATACCTGTACTCAGATGGGAAAGGGCGAAGGGATGCTGATTGGGAATACAAGCCGTGCCCTTTTCCTCGTGCACGCAGAGAGCATCCATAATCCCTATGTGGCGACCCGGCCTTTTCGCGTCAATGCGGGCCCGGTGCATGCGTATGTGCGAGTTCCGGGAGGGAAGACCCGCTATCTTTCCGAACTCAAGAGCGGCGATGAGGTGTTGGTCGTCAATTCAAAAGGCAAGATATCGCCGGCGGTTGTGGGACGGGTCAAGATAGAAAAGCGCCCACTCCTTCTTGTAGAGGCGAAGATGGGGGACCAGGTTTTTTCAACGATTCTGCAGAATGCAGAGACAATAAGGCTTACGAAGCCCGATGGAGATCCCTTGTCGGTCGTTTCACTTAAAGAAGGGGACCAGGTCCTGGCGGTTATCGAGACCGGCGGCCGCCATTTTGGTTATAAAATCGAAGAGACTATCACGGAAAAATAAGACTCACCGCAGAGTCCTTCTTGTTATGAATCTATTATTCTCTGCGCACTCTGTGTGCTCGGCGGTGAATAAAAACGATGATTTGTGTTGCAGTTTCCGAATCGACAATGACCGAGATGCTCGCTTCTGTCGGCAGAGCCAGGGAAATGGCCGATCTGGTGGAGTTGAGGATAGACGGACTCACAGGGCTGCGGCTCGACAGTTTAATCGAGGCGGCAAAACCCAAACCGGTAATAGTAACCAACCGTTCGGCAAAGGAAGGCGGCTCTTTTAAAGGTACAGAGCGGGAAAGAGTTGATTCGCTCCTGCAGGCCTTGTCTCTGGGCGCTGATTATGTGGATCTCGAATGGCGGACGGCAGCGTCTCTCCGGGAAAAGCTGCTCTCAAACCGGCGCAAGACAAAGGTCATTTTTTCATATCATCATTTCCAGCATACCCCGTCCAGAAGGCATCTCCTCGCGAAATTTCGGTCCATCCGGGAAAGCGGCGCAGATATAGCCAAGATAGTCACTATGGCCGTTTCACCCGCTGATAATCTCACCGTGCTCTCTCTGCTGGAGGACGCTCGCCGGGAATCCTTCCCTCTGGTGGCATTCTGTATGGGTGCGCCGGGAAAGATAAGCCGAGTGGCTACACTGGCCCTTGGCGGCCATATTACGTATGCCGCTCTGGAGGGCGGCCGCGAGACTGCCCCAGGGCAGATCAGTGCCGGTACGCTGCAGCGGGTTATTAAAGAGATCGGAATCCTATGAGCCTCCTGCAAAACGTTGCCTTTTGCCCAATCTCTACGTCAGGCTCAGATTTTAATCCTCAGAAGGCCAGGAAGCTAGGAAGCCGAAGCTAGAAAGCTGACCCGCTGGGATTGCCTCTCAGCCTTCTCGCCTCCCAGCATCCCAGCCTTCAAGCCTTCAAGGGTTAAAATCTTCGCCTTCCTTGACCTTGGCCAAAATTGAACATTTTGCAGGAGGCTCCCATAAAAACAAGATGATCGATAGCGAAACACGCCTTTATTGTCTCCTGGGAAATCCGGTAGCAAAAAGCCTGAGCCCTGTAATCCATAATGCGGCATTCAGGGAGATCAATGTGAATGCCGTCTATCTTGCTTTTTGTGTGGACGACCTGGCCGGGGCAGTAAACGGCATCCGGGCGCTGCCCATCAGCGGAGCGAGTGTAACTATCCCGTATAAGACAGCCGTTCTGAAATATCTCGACGATCTTGATGATGCGGCGAGAGAAATGGGGGCCGTCAATACCCTGCTTTGGCGAGAGGGTAGGCTCGTGGGATCGAATACCGACGGCCTGGGGGCGGTTCTGGCTTTGAAAGAGAAGACCGAAATTCCAGGCCGCAGATGCCTCGTGCTGGGGGCGGGCGGAGCGGCAAGGGGTATTTCTCTGGCTCTAAAGAAAGAGGGATGCCGGGTCGCCATTACGAATCGCACTGAAGAAAAGGGCAGGGCCATTGCGGAAGAGCTTGGCCTGAATTGGGTACCGTTCCGTGAATTCTGGAGATGCGGGGCCGACATTTTAGTTCAGGCCACCAGTGTGGGCATGTACCCAAATACTAACGAGACGTTAATTCCAGGTTCGGCATTGTCATCTTTCCAAATCGTAATGGACATAGTCTATAAGCCGATTGAGACGCGGCTCCTGAGAGAAGCCGGCGAAGCGGGCTGCATAACGATCGACGGGCTTGGGATGCTGATCTATCAGGCTGCGGCACAACTCAGGTTGTGGACGGGAGCCGAACCACCGATAGATGCTATGCGCCGGGCTGCTGCGAAGTACCTCTGCAATGCGGGATGAACGAGTATCGTAGGGTGGGCTTTGCCCACCTTAGCCTTGCCGTTGACACACGCGGGTCCGGTGGGCAGAGCCCACCCTACAAGTATGTCGATTCTGGGTACGCATTTGTGTAGGGTTGTACTAAAATCAGGAGAATTCGTTGATCAGGATAGAACAAAAACGACATATTAAGGCTGAAGTTGTTGTCCCGGGATCGAAGAGTCTGACCCAGCGGGCTCTTGTGGCCGCGGCCCTGGCAGAGGGCCGAAGCATTCTTAACGGGGCTCTGATCAGTGAAGATACCAGCCTTATGATGGAAGGGCTGCAGCGGTTTGGGGCCGGTATTAAGCCGGAGGCGGGTCGAATTATGGTCGATGGAACCGGCGGCATAATCAAGGCTCTTGACGAGCCGCTATACATGGGCAATAACGGAACAGGCATGCGGTTTTTAACCGCAGTGAGCTCGCTGGGACCGGCCCCGGTAATCCTCACCGGAAGTGAACGGATGAAGGATCGCCCCATTCAGGACCTCCTCGACGGGCTTGAGAGCCTCGGGGTCAAGGCGGAAAGCATCAGTCAAACCGGCTGTCCTCCGGTTAAGGTCAGCCCCGCATCAGGCCTGGCAGGCGGAAGAATTAGAATGAAGGGGAGCATCAGCAGCCAGTTTATTTCCGCTATTCTTCTTGCCGGTCCATATGCCCGGGAGAGTATTCGCCTTGAGCTTGAGGGGGAACCGGTCTCCGTACCATACATTTCCATGACGCTGAAAGTCATGTCTGATTTTGGCGTCAGTGTCGGGAATAATGACTATCGCGATTTTGAGATTCCTCTGGGCAGATACAGATCGAGGGAGTATGAGATCGAGGGGGATGTCTCCAATGCTTCGTATTTTTGGGCTGCCGCGGCAGTTACCGGCGGGAGTGTATGCGTCAGCAATATTTTTGCGGATTCGGTCCAGGGAGACATTGCCTTTGTTGATATTTTGAAAGAAATGGGCTGCACGGTAGAAAAGGGCAGGGGAGGGATTCTGGTATCCGGTCCGGAAAGGCTCCGTTCCGTGCAAGTGGACATGAAAAAATGGCCGGACGTCGTTCCGACGCTGGCGGTGGTTGCCTCGCAGGCCGAGGGAGAGACCATCATCAGAAATGTGTCTCATTTGCGGGTCAAAGAAACAGACCGGCTGCATGCGGTGGCTGTGGAATTAGAAAAGATCGGCACAGAGGTGGATGAATTGCCGGATGGTCTAATCATTCGGAAAGGCTCTGCCCGTCCCGCGGTCATAGAGACTTACAACGATCATCGTATGGCCATGAGCTTTGCCGTGGCCGGACTGGTCTTGCCGGGTCTCTCCATTGCAGGAGAGGAATGCGTGGCCAAGTCCTTTCCCAATTTCTGGGAAGTGTTTGAACAGCTCTGATTTCACCGCAAAGACGCAAAGTACGCCAAGAGGACAGATTCTTTCACCCCACTCGCGCCTTAGAGGGGAGAGCAGGAGTCAATGCTGTTGAATTAAGGATGTCTGAGCCCAAATGCTTGCTTTTCAGAGTGAAATGCATGTGGCACAGCCGAGGGCGGCTGTGCCACGTTTAGTGATTTCCAGTCCGGCTTAATTCAACAGCATTGAGGGCCGGGCTGAGGGGTGAATTAAGGATGGAGCCAAAGAAATCGTATCCAAGAATCGTATTAATCGGTTATCGGGGGTCCGGAAAGAGCAGCGTGGGTCGTATTCTCTCCGAGTGTTTAACCCTGCATTTTATCGATACGGATTCCCTGATAGAAAACAGGGCGGGTATTCCTATAAAAGAGATGGTGCAACGCGGGGGCTGGCCATGTTTCCGGCAGGTGGAAAAAGAGGTGATTCGCATCCTGGCGGACAGGGATCTGGTTGTGGCTGTGGGCGGAGGAGCGGTCCTTGATTCGGAGAACCGGGAATTGTTAAGAACAAACAGCCTCGTTTTCTATCTGGCCGCCGATGAGACAACTCTCGCCAAGCGCATTGCCACGGATATAAAGACAGAATCCCAGCGGCCGTCCCTTACGGGCCAGGATATCACGGCCGAGATCGGGTCTGTCCTCAAAGAACGAGAGCCCATCTATAGGGGGATGGCTGATCACGTTATCGATACCGCAAACCGCAGCATTGATGATGTGG
>JAZDGK010000010.1:0-12984 GCA_043806955.1 Pseudomonadota bacterium
ACCGAATCGCGCGCTGACACTGAGCGTATACTTCCGGGATTCCAGAAACTCATAAAACTGCCAACCCTGCCCGAGCAGGTGGCTCGCTTATTCACCAGGACATCGCAAATGGCCAAATCCAACTGAATTTTGTGGTAATAGCGAATTTGTTTCGGATTTCGGATTTTGAGTTTCGGATTTCCGGCTTGTCCGGGTTAGGGGATCGTCATGAGGAAGTGGAGGAACGAGACCAAAGATTTCCGCAGTTGAGGTGCCTAGTGTTGCCATGCAACGAAACTTCGGGGCTATTTGGTCTCGTTCCCCCCACTTTCCGCAGTAGATCATCCTGAGTCCGGCAGGCCCCTATGGCATCAGCGCTTCGATATCCCCCTCTATTTTTCGGGCGATCTCCATGTGCTCCTCATAAAGGCTGAGGCGTCCTTTCTTGTGATACAGTGCGGCGAGATTCCGGTGCGCCTGGGGGAATTCAAATTGAATACGGATGACTTCCTCAAGCTGCGCGACGGCCTCGTCGATTTCTCCCCTTCGGTGATAAAGACTCGCCAGTCGCATCCGGGCCGCAGCATGGGTGGGTTTGTATTCTATTACTCTTTGCAATAGACCGAAGGCATCTTCAGTCCTGTTCCGGTCGTTATAGATCTTCGCCAGATCGTAAAGGGCCTCGGTCATATCAGGCTGGATGGAAACGGCCATCTCGAAACAGGAAACGGCCTCTTCAGTCCGGCCGGTGCGAAGCAAAAATTTCCCCAGCTCATGCCAGGCATACGGATTCTCGGGATTATTTTTGAGCTCCATCCGGAGCGCCTGGTTCTGTTCGTTGTTCTCGATTTCCGAAAGCCCGAGACACCGCCTGAAGTACTCATTATCCGGCTCGATCCGGAGGGCCGCGGCCAGCATCGCATTCGCCTCCTGGACCCTTCCCTTCGCGTTCAGGGCCGAGCTCCGGTGGAAATACTGCATCGCCAGTACTTTCGAGACAAGGCAGTCGCGCACTTCTCTTCCCGCACCGGAGACCATTGGCATAACGTCGCTCCGGTATTGAAAGAGGTGAGGCAGGGTGTCCAGAGACATGGCCGGACGTAAGAACCTGAAGTACTCCACCTCTGCTGAATTGTCCCGGAGTATGCCTGAATCCTTCACGTAGGAGTCGAGCGCCTTTTCGTTCAAGTATAGACAGGCCAGCAATTGACGCGCATCGGCAAAGCCGATCTCCTCAAGACTTTGTCTCACGCGGGGCATTTTTGCCCGCGCTTCCAGTTGATCCACCTTCAGTTCCAGCGGGCTCAGGCTCCCAACGAGCAAGGCATCGGCATTGACAGGCAGCCAGAGTTGCGAGTGGGGGAATGATCGCAGAAAGGTCTTGATCAGCATCTTTGTGTCGTGCTCACTCTGGTCCAGCAGCGGTATCCACTGGCATATGAGTCCGCCGGACCTCAGCCGTCTCCGGCACAGGCCGTAAAACTCGGTGGAATAGAGACTGCTCACCCCCATTTCTCGCGGCGGAGGCGGCTCGAGCGTAATCACGTCATAATTTGATGATGAAAGAAGCAGGTGATTTCTGCCGTCAGCCAGAACGAGCCGAACCGTCGGGTCATCCAGAACACCACGATTTTCTTTCTGAAAAAGCCGGGCCGCATCGCGAACTGCGGACGACAGTTCAACGCAGGTCAAGGATTCAAGGCCCCTGTGTGCCCATGCCGCGCCAAGGGTTGTACCCGTTCCCAGACAGATTACCAGTACATCTTGCGGGTCGCGGTGAAGAAGCAGCGGCAGGTGCCCGAGCAGCCTCATGTACCTCTTAGAATAGAAGGTCGAACCGGCAGCCGTTCCGTTAACCACCATCTCCTTTTGCGGCAATCCTGCCCGGTTCTCGAAGACGGCGACAGTTCCGTCGACTCCCTCCCCGAAATAGGCCAATTTCCCGCGATTGGTCCGGATGATACTCTCCCGTATCATGTCTCGAGTGAAACCTGTTCCGACGCCGATTATGAGCAATACAGCGCCTGCCGCATATGCCAGCTTTTGCCTGTTCACAACGGGCTTGCGGAGGCTGAGCAGGAAAAAGCCCAAACCAAGATTGACTGTCACCATGATCATGAGCGTTTTAGATTGCCCCAGGAGCGGTATGAGAATGAATCCGGTGGCGAACGAGCCGGCAATGCCGCCCAGCGTGTTCAGTGAGTAAATGCTGCCTATCCTCCGGCCCAGTAATTCCAGATTCGAAATGCAAAGCCTGCTTGCCATCGGAAAGGTCATCCCGATCAGAAAGGTGGGGACGATCATAACGGCAAGGGAAAGCCCGCTGATAAGAAACAGGGCCTCGATCTGGTCACCGGCGCTCGATACCAGAGGAAACCGGGTCAAGGTCAGCCAGTGTTCCAGGCGCGGGGAATGGGACAGAAGGACCATGATCGCGACTGAAACCCAGGCGCTGACTCCGATACCTATTTCGGCCAGGGCAAATCCCCGGAGACTGGCAACCCGGTCTTCCCATTTGGCAACGGCGAGGCTCCCCAGAACCAGTCCGGTGAGATACGCGGCAAGCATAATGCTGAAGGCATAGATGCTGTTCCCCACAAAGAAGATGAGTGATCTCGTCCAGATGACTTCATAACCCAGAGAACAAAAGCCGCTTGCGGCAAAAACACATACAACCGGGAGACTGCTCGCGCTCCCCGTGGCAGGCGTCCTTCTCGGGGAAGGCGAAGAACCCTTGAGGGACACCTTCGGCGACACTTCCGGCGGCGATGCCTTTTTTTTGCAGAAGAAGAGGACGAGAAGCCCGATCACGATATTGACCGCGGCGGCAAACAAAACCGTACCGTTCACACCCAGAAGTCCGATGAGGAAAAATGCGCAGACAAGGCAGCCTGCGACAGCGCCGAAGGTATTAAGGCTGTAAAGCAGGCCGACGTTCCTTGCCAGGTTTGCGTCTTCTCTCACAAGATACCGGCACAGGACGGGCAGTGTCCCGCCCATGAGGACGGTCGGGGGCAGTATCAGGAATGAAGCGAGAACGAACCGAACGAGACTGAACGAGACCGGATGGTCCTGCAGGTACGGGTAGAGGGCCTGATACAAAGGGCTCATCTGTTCGTACGCTACAAGAAACAAAACAGCGAGCGCCCCGACGCCCAGTTCCAGAAAGGCGTAGACTCTTAACGGCGAATCGGCCGAATCGATCCGGCGCCCGAACAGATAACTGCCGAAAGCCAGTCCACCCAGGAACACGGTTATCGTGGTCGTGACAGACAGGATCGTGCTTCCAAACACGAGGCTGAACAACTTGGCCCACAGCACTTCATAGATAAGACCGGTAGCCCCGGAGAGAAAAAAGAGAACCAGCACAGCCTTTTGAAAACCCGGCTGATTGACCCGAGTACTACCTTTGTTTTTTTCAGTTTTCTTCATCGGCGCCGGAAGCAGATCTTTCTTAGAGGGTGTCTAAAAACTCTCAATTTTGTTTCAATATCAAGGAAGGCGAGGATTCCAACCGGAGGAATACTGTAGTATTTTGAGGATTGGAATCCGAGCCTGACG
Source organism: Pseudomonadota bacterium (assembly GCA_043806955.1). Lineage (GTDB taxonomy): Bacteria > Desulfobacterota > QYQD01 > QYQD01 > JAZDGK01 > JAZDGK01. The sequence goes on from JAZDGK010000010.1 coordinate 3,541, forward strand.
CAGAGATTGGACAAAAGGGGGAGTTTTTAGACACCCTCTTATGGTGACCTGATCGTCACTTATGGCCATGCGGTTGAGGCAATAATAAGCCGGTAAGCGGGAGATTAATATAGCGCTTCTCTCAAAGCAAGACTTTTGGACATTCTGGATTCACCGAACCCGCCGCCAAATGTAAGTCGGGGTCCATTTCAAGGGCATTGCAGGTGGGAGGACAGGATCACGCAATGACGTCCTTGTCCCTGATGCGTGGTGTGGGCTACTTTGTTCTGAGATAATGCCCGCTTTTTCCGCCTTCCTTCTCTTCGAGGCAGATATCGGTCACAATCATCGCTCTGTCTTTTGACTTGCACATATCATAAATGGTCAGGGCGGCAACGGAAACAGCCGTTAACGCCTCCATCTCCACACCTGTCTTTCCCTGGCTGTTCACCACGGCTTCGATGAGAACCTTGCTCTTCTCCTCGTCTACGGAAAAAGAGAGGCTTACGCTGCTGAGGAAAATCGGATGGCACAGGGGGATGAGCTCACTGGTTTTTTTGGCCGCCATTATTCCGGCCACACGGGCAATTCCTAAGACGTCTCCCTTTTCCGCCCGGCCCTCCTTCACCATACGTAAAGTCGCACTGTTCATGAAGACCGAGCCGCTGGCCCTTGCCCGCCGCCGGCTAGATTCTTTTTCTCCCACTTCCACCATCCTGCACTTGCCGTCAGGGTCAAAGTGACTCAATTCATTCATCTTTTCCTCTGATCTGGTCTGGAACGCAGATTCTCAGGATACAATAAACATTAAGCCGCAAAGGCACGAAGAATCAAAATTATCAATGCTCTGTGGGTGATGAATTATCTGCGGTTATCTGCGGTTATCTGCGAAAATCTGCGTCCAAATGGTTTATCTTCGGAATAGCTTTTTGAAAAATCCGCCTTGTTTTTCCGATTCAATCTCGGCGAATTCGCGCAGTATTTCCTCTTGGCGAGACGTCAGGGAAACAGGAGTCTTAACTAGAATTTCCATTATTTGATCTCCTTTTTGATTCCCCCTTAGAGCCGTGATCCCTTCTCCTTTCAGGCGGATCTTTTCTCCCGATTGAAGCCCCTGCGGGATTGCGACCTTTTTCATTCCTTTCAGCGTCTCTACTTCTATCTGATCGCCAAGAGCCGCTTGAGTGAAAGAAACAGGGACTTGACAGAGTATATCCAGGCCGTCACGCTCGAAAAACTCGTGTGGTTCCACATGCAGAACCACGTAGAGATCACCCGGGGGGCCGCCCCGGTCTCCGCCTTCCCCTTCGCCCCGTAAGTGGAGCCTGGTCCCCGTATCCACGCCCGCTGGGATCTTAAAGGAGACCTTTTTTCGCACGCGAGTGCGGCCACTGCCGGCGCAACTGGTGCAAGGGTTCGCAATAATATTCCCGGTTCCCCGGCAATGCGGGCACGGGGTGCTGATTCGAAAGAAGCCTTCGGCCCGAACTACCTGCCCTCGCCCCCGGCAAGTGGGGCAGGTAGCAGGATGACTCCCGCTTTTGCATCCCGTACCCTCACAAGTCTGGCAAACGTCCAGCTTGTTTATCTCCGCTTCAGTCTCTTTACCAAAAGCCGCATCGATAAAGGAGAGGCTGAGATCGTATCGCAGATCAGATCCCCTCTGAGGCGCTGTGCGGCTTCGCTTTGTATTGGCGAATCCAAAAAAGTCTTCAAAAATATCGCTGAAACTGGAGAATATGTCTTCAAATCCCCGGAATCCGCTAAATCCCGCTCCCTGCAATCCCTCGTGGCCGTACTGATCGTATATCGCCCTCTTCTGTGGGTCCCGCAACACCTCGTATGCCTCGGCTGCCTCTTTGAAACGCTCCTCAGCCACCTTATCTCCGGGATTTCGATCCGGATGATACTGCATGGCCAGCCGGCGATAATTCTTCTTTATTTCTTCTTCCGGCGCCCCGCGCGGAACGTTAAGGATTTCGTAATAATCACGCTTTGCCATCGATTTGAGTTTTTCCTAAATCTGGAGTTTTATTCGTGCAGCTCTTCTATTCTTGGCTCCACTTCCATCCTTTCGAACCCTTCGACGTTTTCCGAAGTAACCTTTGCCGCAGCTATTTCCCTTAGAGCGACTACAATGTCCATATTCCTTGAGCTGACGAGTGCGGGTTTGCCCGCGCGCAACTGCTTTACCCTCTTGATTGCAAGATTCACCAGTTCAAATCGGCTACCCACCTGTACCAGGCAGTCTTCAACCGTGATGCGTGCCATTGCTGCTCACCTTCCTTTTAAGCCCTTATAAATAAAGGGGATTTCTAGGATAAATGGGGTATTATAATGAATTTGTCAGATATTACAATGTCCTTTTCAATCCCAACTCCACCGAACTGGGCATTTGTTGCCGGGAGTCTGTCGGATGTAGTACAGCTCCACACAAGAAGGTATCCATTATGCTGGAATTCCCCCGTCGGATAGGCGGTCCTTTCCAGGGCCGCCCAACGACCGAGGCGTCCATAGGCGGGGTTAGAAAACCCCGCCTATCCGCATCGCATGCTACGAACCCATTCTGGATACCCTTTTGTGTTGAGCTGTACTTAGGGCTTGCGCAAGAATAACTTGGCATTTTCGCATCCCAACTGTACCATAGATTCAACCGATCTTCGCTCGCAAAGTCCTCAAAATAGTCGGCTATTCCTCCGGCTTTGATCCCTCAGATCGATCGAATCTATGGCACATTTGGGCGCGAATTCTACCGATTTATTCTTGCGCAAGCCCTTAGCGGATCGCCCCCCTCCACTTTCCGCAGTAGATCATCCTAACCCGGACAAGCCGGAAATCCGAAACTCAAAATCCGAAATCCGAAACAAATTCGAATGACCCAAAAACGGAAAATTCAAAACGCTAGAAAACAAGACAGCGCCGCGTTAATGAAATAAGAGTCTTGCCGGATAATGCGCGAATATTTTCCCTTAGTCCGACAGACTGCTGGTCATGTATTCCATTGTAAGCAAACATAATTTACTTGACGGTTTCCCAAAGAGACTTTATAAATAAGACTTTTGTTTAGAGGATAGAGGACACTCCTGCCAAACATGTTTGAAGATTTAACCGAACGGCTTAACCTGATCCTGAAGAAACTCCGCGGCTATGGTAAGCTTTCAGAGCAGAATATCCAGGACGGTCTGCGCGAAGTCCGCCTTGCGCTCCTTGAAGCCGATGTCAGCTACAAGGTAGTTAAGGATTTTGTCAATTCGGTGCGGGAGCGTGCAATTGGCCAGGAAGTCCTGGAAAGTCTTACTCCCGGCCAACAGATTGTGAAGATTGTTCACGACGAACTGACAAGCCTCATGGGAGGGGCAAAACAAGATCTGGACTTTTCCAAATGGCCGACCTGTATAATGCTTGTCGGTCTCCAGGGATCCGGCAAGACTACTACTGCAGGAAAGCTGGCATTATTTCTCAAAAAGAAAGGGAAACGCCCTTATCTGGTCCCCGCTGATGTTAACAGGCCTGCTGCCATCGATCAGTTGCAGACGCTGGCGGGAGATCTGAAAATCCCCGCTTATCCCTCGGAATCGACCATGCGGCCTTTGGAGATCTGCAGGCAGTCTGTTGTTATAGCACGAGAAAATGCCTATGATACTGTAATTATGGATACGGACGGCCGGCTGCATATCGATGAAGTACTTATGAACGAGCTCAAAGAAATCCAGGATGAAATTCGTCCGTCTGAGATTCTTTTGGTAGCCGACGCCATGACCGGGCAGGACGCCGTAAACATTGCAGAAAAATTCAGCCGGAATCTGGCATTGACCGGCGTCATTCTTACTAAAATGGACGGGGATGCCCGAGGCGGCGCCGCCTTGTCCGTAAAGACTGTGACTCAAAGGCCGATCAAATTCGTCGGCATGGGCGAAAAACTGGATGCCTTGGAGCCGTTCTATCCCGATAGAATGGCATCCCGGATCCTGGGTATGGGCGATATCCTGACCCTTGTGGAAAAGGCCCAGGCCACCTTTGATACAAAGGAAGCCCTCGATCTGGAAAGAAAGATAAGGAAGGAATCATTTACGCTCGAGGATTTTAAGGCGCAGCTCGCTCAGATTAAAAAAATGGGAACGCTTGAACAGATTATCTCAATGATTCCGGGGTTGAATAAGGTCAAGGCACTGCAGGGTGCTGCTCCGGACGATCGCGAACTGGTCAGGATAGAAGCGATAATCGACTCCATGACCAGAGAGGAAAGGCGGAATCATAATATCATAAACGGCAGTCGCCGTAAACGAATTGCCAAAGGCAGCGGCGCCTTGGTTCAAGATGTGAACAAACTCTTGAAAAGCTTTGTGCAGATGCAAAAAATGATGAAACAGTTTCAGAAGGGCAGATCTAAAAACCTGCAGAATTTCATGCCATTTTAGGAGTCTGTCGGACCTAGGGCTTGCTCAGAAATAAACCGGCATTTTAGGCGCTCAGATTTAGGTCGGATTTGTTCGATCCGAGGCTGCAAAACCGGAGGAATAGTCGTTCTATTTCGAGGATTTTGCAGTTGAGGATCGGACGAAGCCGGCCTGAAGCTGTGATGCATAAAGAGCCGAGTTATTTCTGAGCAAGCCCTAAGTCCGGCAGGTTCCCGGTATCCACGTTACTCTCCGGATTCCAGGCTGGTCCGTACTCGTGTTATGCTTGCGCACTTGCCTTTCAGTGTATCAATCTCCAATATCACGCCTTGCAACTGGATATTGCTCTTGGCTACCTCCAGCTTATGAGGCACCTGGGTAAGAAATCTGTCTATCGCGATCTCTCTTTTCATCCCAATAACGGAATCGACGGACCCCGTCATACCTGCATCGGTTATGTAACCGGTGCCGCGGGGCAATATGCGCTCATCAGATGTCTGTATGTGCGTATGCGTTCCGATTACGGCCGCTACTCTCCCGTCCAGGAACCATCCTAAAGCCACTTTCTCCGAGGTCGCTTCGGCATGGAAATCAATTATTATCGCCCCCACTTTGCCTTTCAGTCTGTCAATCTCTCTTTCAGCCACACGGAAAGGGCACTCCAAACTGCTCATATAAACCCGCCCTTGCAGATTGATTATTCCCAAAGCAACGTCCTCTTCCGTGTAAATAATTGCACTGCCATATCCCGGCAAACCGGGCGGGTAGTTTGCGGGCCGAAGCAGTTTGTCCTGCCTTGCCAGGTAATCCACAATCTCTTTCTTGGCCCAAATGTGGTTACCTGATGTCAGGAGAGAGGCTCCATACGAAAACAGTTCATCAGCCGTCGTCGGTGTCACGCCGATCCCGCCTGCAGCGTTTTCAGAGTTGGCGATCACCAAATCAACTTGATGGTTTTGAACAAGCCGCGGCACCAGAAGCTGAACAGCTTTTCTTCCGGGTTTACCGACTACGTCCCCGATGAAAAGAATCCGTACATTACTTTGCATATTCAACGGCTCTTGTCTCTCTTATCACGGTCACCCTTATTTGCCCGGGATACGTCATCTCCGCCTCAATCTTTTTGGCAATATCCCTGCACAACAACACCGCATCTTCATCTGATACCGTGCCGCTGTCTACGACGATCCGTACTTCTCGGCCGGCTTGGATCGCAAAGGACTTATTTACCCCTGGATGGCAATTGGCTATTCTCTCAAGATCGGCTAACCGCCGCACATAGCTCTCCAGCGTCTCTTTTCTGGCGCCCGGCCTGGCGCCGGACAAGGCGTCTGCTGCCTGGATAAGAACATCGAGTACACTCTCCGGCGCAACATCCTCATGGTGAGCTGCAATAGCATGCACCACTCGGCTCGACTCACCATATTTCTTGGCCAGATCTGCGCCAATCATGGCGTGGGTGCCTTCGACCTCGTGATCCACTGCTTTACCAATGTCATGCAGCAAACCGGCTCTTTTGGCCTTCTTGACGTTCAGGCCCAGTTCAGCAGCCATAATGCCGCACAGGAAAGCTACTTCAATAGAGTGTTGAAGGACATTCTGTCCATAGCTCGTCCGGTACTTCAGTTTTCCGATCAGCTTGATCAGTTCCAGATGGAAACCATGAACACCCACATCAAAGGTAGCCTGTTCTCCGGCTTCCTTTATAGAGATCTCCACTTCTTGATCAACCTTCTCGACAATCTCTTCTATTCTTGCAGGATGAATACGTCCATCAGCAATCAGCCGTTCCAAAGCTATCCGTGCAACTTCCCGCCTTATGGGATTAAACCCGGACAGGATAACTGCTTCGGGAGTATCATCAATAATCAAGTCAACCCCGGTAGCTGCTTCGATCGCTCGAATATTACGACCTTCACGGCCAATAATTCTCCCTTTCATTTCTTCGTTGGGCAAATTCACAACAGAGACTGTTTTCTCTGCGACATATTCCCCTGCATAGCGCATTACAGCCAGCGATATCACTTCTTTGGCTTTCTTGTCGGCTGTTTCCCGGGTTTCGCTTTCAATCCTTTTCAACAGCCTCGCGGCATCGGTACGAGCTTCTTCCTCAACCTGCCTCAAAAATAAGTCTTTGGCTTCGGATGAAGTGAGACCGGATATCTTTTCCAACTGGTGCCTCTCTTCTTCCAAAAGGCTCTGATACTCTTGTTCCTTCTCTGAAAATATCCTCTCTTGTCGCTGCAACTCCTTTTCTCTTTTCAGGATATTGAGCTCTTTCTGATCGATAAGGCCGAACTTATTCTCAAGATTTTCCTCCTTTTGTGCAAGGCGCTTTTCTAAGACCTGCAATTCGGCTTTCCTTTCTTTTGATTCCTTATCTGCCTCCAATTTCACCTTATAGAGTTCATCTTTGGCTTGTAACGAGGCTTCCCTCTTTGTGTTCTCCCCTTCCTTTTTGGCCTCCTCAATAATTCTCTCTGCCAGCTTTTCCGCCGACTCGAGGCGCGCCTCCACGACCTTCCTGCGGATGACATAACCAGCAAGCGCTCCAAGACAGATAGCTGAGAAAATAAGCGAGATAACTCCAACTGTAGTGCTCAAAATCCGACACCTCCTCCATCTCTTCACTGGGAGCCTGTCAGGCTTATGTAATCGTCACCAGGGAAGTGGAGGACGAGACCAAATATTCACGAATTTGAGGCGAATGGTCCTGCTATGCAACGAACATTCGGGGATACTTGGGCCGTCCTTACGTTTTCCGCAGTAGATCATCATAAGTCCGACAGCCTCCCGGATCTGCGAACTCGTACTTCAGGTACATCAACGATCACAAAAATAGCGGGAATGAGACGACGGTGTAAAGGAGGGGAAGGGGACGACCCCGGATCTTAGATTGCGAAACCGGCAGATGGGTAGATACGGATCACACTTAACATTTTGTTATAACGCCATCATTTCGACAGCTCATCGTGTTCTGTGAGTTCAGGATCACCATACATTACCCTAATAAATAATACCGAATCCCGCCAGAAATCTGACGCGACCAGCTTTCTTCTTCCTTACACAGTGTCATCTATTGCTTTCCAGAATTCTATATATAAACCCCTCAAAGGGGGTCAATCTAAACAGACTTCTATTTCACCTTGATACATGGCGCCCGGCTTTCTTCGTTAGCCCCTTTTCGCAAAAGGGATGTTTTCTTCAAAGACACCATAACTCCCAGTTAAGGATGCGTTACGAAATAAGTGTTACAAGATTGCGCCGGATTTTGGGCTGTATTCAAGGCTGCTTAGGGGGCGAGCATACTGAAGTATGCGACCCCTTAAGCAACGCAGAATACGGCCCAAAAGACTAGCAAGATGTCACAGTTATTTCGTAACGCATCCTAAGTTCCATTCGAAAAGAGCCGGCACATTCTGCTTTGAGTGCCTTTGCATTTTCAAGACAACCAAACGGCTATCCTGTAGCGCCAACGACTTTCTTGGCCGCCCGGACTACAGGCGTCCCGCCTGTCCAGGTTGTTCGGCGAATAGCATCCTAACTTATTTGCAAATCAATAATATCCATCAGTTCTTTTGATTTCCGGGACGTCACATTCCGATAGACTTCAAACTCCCGCATGAGGTCATGAAGATCACTTGCGATGTTGAGGGCTGCGAGCATAACAATCTTATGATCAGCCACATTCTTGACTCTCGCTTGGACATCTTCAACCTTATTCTTAAGATAGTCTACAATGGCCTGTGCGTCCTGACTTTCAGCATCGACCTTGAATTGGTATTCCTGCCCAAGTATCTGGACGACAAAAATCTTATTCATTTAGCAAACAAGTCTATAAGGATAGATCAATTCCCTCTAGTTTGGCCAGCAAAGAACCAATTCGTGTGCGCATTTCAGTGCGCTCAGTTTCGATCCTTTCCAACTCACCCCGAACCGCTTTTAGCTCTTCATCTTTTTTTTCCAAAGTACTCTTCAGTTCAGATCTTTCTCTCTTAATCTCATCGTAACTCGAAAGCAGCTTGTTGATCTTTTCTTCTAAATGCTCAAAACCGTCAGCATTCATTCTATCGACCTTTCTTTACCGTCTTGTTCGGAAAGTAACCGGAGTATAATAGGTTTAAAATCGAAAAGTCAAGTCCGTCATTAGCATTTACAGCGGTTTCTTTCCTCCCCCCAATTGGCCTATTTCCCATTCAATCACCGACTTATAGGGCCCTTCCATTTTCATGGCCAAAGCCTTTTTGTAAGCTTCCAGAGCGCCTTTCGCATTCCCCATCTTCTTGTTGATCCGTCCGGCTGTAATGTAGGCCAAGCCACTGAAAGTCTCCCCGGCCGATTCGATTTGATTGCAGGATTGAAGAGCCTTGGCATAGTCCCCTTTCATCTCGAAAGAATGGGCCAGAGACAACAATACCACCGGCCTTATCACTTCATCTTCGGGCATTGCACTCAAGACATGTTCATAAGCACTGATCGCCAGATCATAACTCCTCTTTTCGTAATAGCTCTGTCCGAGCTCGACGGAGGCAAGCCGGCCGGCCTTGGTGTCCGGGTATTCCTCCACCAATTGTTTGAGCAGCGGAATCTTCTGGTCTTCTCGTTTTGAGGTAGCCTGCTTGAGCATAACCAGTGCGCCGGCATCAGCTCGCCTGGCGAATGCTCCCCAACCTGCCCATCCTGCAATGATGAGCAGGAGCGCTACTGATAGTATTAGTACGATTCTGACCTGAGCTGCGGTAAGCCGGTTGAGCAAGTTTTGTATAGAGATTTCTCCTTTTTTATTCTTGGAGATAACCTCATCCTCTGATGACTGTTTCACAATCGGCACTGTTCCTCCAGTAGTATTCAAACCAGGCCACTGTCGGACTGAGGAAATCGTCCCCCACTGTACGCAGTAGATCATCCCAAGTCCGGCAGGCTCCTGATCTTATCAAAACATCAAAGCCTTGCATGCTATAATACAGAATTTGGGCCGCCTGTCAAATTAATCTAAGGGTCTGTCACGGAATAAGTTGCGCAATTCTGAGTGCTGAGGCGCCCGTCTGGCAAGGCGCGAGGAGGGCGC
>JAZDGK010000011.1:0-31823 GCA_043806955.1 Pseudomonadota bacterium
GTGTTCCCCACAGGCGTGGGGATGAACCGGTGGGTATAGTTGCAAAGAGGATCGGCGAAGAACCGGTTGAACGGTGAACGGTCAGCGGCAAACGGTTACACAATTTGCAATGCGCGTCCCTCTGAAATTGTCTCTAAATGATACCCCTGGAAAAGGAGTGAACGGTTCTTTGGTCGATGGTTTGGAACACCAGGTAGCAATAGGAGATGATGAGGACGGCGGCGAGCAGGAAAGCCAATGGACCCGCTTTCTGCCCCTCCACGGCGGAGTCTTTTTCCCAGCTCTTGTTCTCCCGAAATAAAGAGATGAAGTTGTACATCACGTAGCATTCCACTGCAAAAACGGGGAACCCGAGATATCCCGCAACAGGCATTTCAAATAGTTTCAGCCTCTGAAAAAAAGGCGCCGAGTACTTCCATTTGGTCCCGGCCCAAAAATTCCATAATTCCCAAAGCACCCCGCAGACCAGACCGGCAGTTAACAGCAGATAAAACTTCCGGAGGGATCCATTCTCCCTGTCCCGCATCAATGATCTTCCGCCAAAATAATGATTCACCGGCTCCAGGAGGAATATGAAGGCCCCCCAGACCAGGGGGAAGAAGTACCGTGGCCACACGATGGGGAGAATCAACGATGCGAGTCCCAGAATGAGAAATGGAATGTACCATCCGGTTCCTTGGCGAGTAGATTCAGTACAGCTCCTATTGTACGGTTCATAATGTTTTGTTTCATCAACGGGAAGAGAGTGGCTTCTGCTGTACAGGCCAATAGTCTCCAGGAGTTCGGTCGTTTCAAAAAGGCCGGGCAGGACTGTTCCATAGGCGACGAAATAGCCCATCCAGCGTATCGATGTCGTATCTATGACGTGGACATAGTACCAATTCTGAATGTAGAAATTGAAGGTCTCAAAGATAAGCCAGATAAAGACAGACCAGGGGATGAGTAGAAAGAATTCCCGTTTGCGGCTCTTGAGGAGTGAATCCCCGCTTAATTTGTAAATAAAGCCATCAATAACAAGTATATAAGACCACCATGCAAAGATGTAGAAAAGAGAATAGACCGGTTCGGTTCTGGTTAAGAGCAGAAGGACGGAAAGGGAAAAGACGGTGAAACCCAGGAACGTATGGGATGGTAACTCGCGAGAAGCCATGAAACGTATATCTATATCAGGGCCTTTATCAAGTCAATGCCTTTGCGACGAGGGGCGACGATTTTTGAGCCGGTGTTGAATCTGCCTGATCAAAGAAGTATAGTATGATCCACCAAAGAGGCTCCAAATACAAGAGGTTTTTGTAAGACTCTGTTATGGGAGAAAGTGTACAGCAGGTTTTTTGCAGGAGGCTCACAAGATATGCAGTTACAGAGAGATTTTTCGACCTGTGCAGGAACCTGTCTTGTTGGGTTTCGCCTTGCTCAACCCAACCTACGAACGACGAAGTTTCCGTTGAAGGTACATGTAGTACATGTAGGTTGGGTTGAACGGAGCGAGACCCAACAATCGGCTAATCTGCTATAGACTTCCAGATAAAGCTTTTGGGTGCGTTATCGGTCGGGGATGTACGAACAGGTACTATCCCCTCCCTGCTGCCTTCCCAAAAACATTATCTGAAAGTCTATAAAATCTGCGTCCTGAAGGTTTCATAGATGGAAGTCATATTGGCGAGAAAGGCAGGATTCTGTATGGGCGTGAGACGGGCCATGGATACCGTTCTTCTTGCGCTTAAGAAACAACCCAAACCCGTGGCCACGTTCGGCCCGCTGATCCATAATCAGCAGGTACTGGGTCTTCTGGAAAGCAAGGGCATTTCGATCATCAGAAATGTGAATGAGATTAAAGGGGGCACTGTAGTCATACGGGCGCACGGTATACCCCCTCACCAAAAAGCGGAGATTCTGAAGACCGGAGCTCAGGTAGTTGACGGCACGTGTACCCGTGTCGTCAAAGTCCAAACCATTATCAGGCGGTTTGCCCGCAAGGGATACCAGACGGTGATCGTCGGGGATGAAGGGCATCCCGAGGTGCTAGGCCTGCTTGGTTTTGCTGAAAACCGAGGCATTCTGGTCAGTAGTAAGACCGATGTGGAAAAACTGCCCAAGCTTGAAAAGTATATAATTGTTGCTCAGACTACGCAGGATGAAAAGCTTTTTGAAGAAGTCGTCTCGGAGATTATATCGAGAAACCCTGGCGGCGAGGTTTTTAACACCATTTGCCATTCTACGCATGAGCGGCAGATGGAGGTGCTCGATCTGTGCAAGCATGTCGAAGCCATAGTCGTGGTCGGCGGCAAGGAAAGCGCAAATACGAAAAGACTCGCTCAGATTGCCGACGAGGCAGGGATCCGGGCCTATCACATCGAAACCGAGAATGATCTGGATCTGAAAGAAATCTCCCATTTCAGCAAGGTGGGGGTCACGGCCGGCGCATCCACCCCAAACTGGATAATAAACCGTGTCGTGAGCAGACTGGAGGGAATAAGGAGTGAACGTGAAAGCGCCATAAGAGCTGCAGCTTATACGCTTTTCAGGTTTGTCCTGGAGAGTAATATTTATGCAGCCCTTGGCGCCGGTTTTCTTACATACGCCTCACTGAAAATGCAGAACATAAACAGCGCCCTGCAATACTTTCTTATTGCCGGGACATACATATACGCCGCCCACAATTTAAATCACCTTACGGACAAGGAAACGGACGCTTTCTCCGATCCGGGGCGTTTCATGTTTTTCGCCCGGCATGAAAAATCGATCCTCTTGCTGTCCATAGCCGCCATTCTGGCGTCTCTGGCACTATCATACTCTCTCGGCTGGTTTCCTTTCCTCTTCCTCCTTTCCATGAGCATCCTGGGGACATTGTATGCAGTCACGATCGTGCCGGAATCATTGAATGCCAAGTTTCCATTTCGCAGATTGAAGGATATCCCAGGTTCGAAAACACTGTCCATTTCTCTTGCCTGGGGTGCGGTCGCTGCGTTTCTCCCATCCTGGGGTGCGGGCCGGGGGCTTACCCCGAACATGACAGTGGCTTTCCTTTTCGTATTCGGCTTCGTTTATACACGTTCCGCTCTCACGGAGCTTTTTGACATCCAGGCGGACCGTCTTGTGGGAAGGGAAACACTTGCCATTCTTATTGGAGAGAAACGGACGCTTGCGCTGTTGAAGGGGATGATTTTTTTCCTGGTCCTGCTGCTGACCACTGCCGGCCTTTCGGGGTATGCTTCCAGCGTCACCTTCTGGTTGATAATCCCTGTTCTTTCCATGGCCGGTTCTTTGTGCCTTTTTGAAAACAATTATCTCCGGCGAAGGATAAGATCAGAGATCTTGATCGACAGCAATTTTATCCTCGCCGGTTTGTTGAGCTATCTCTGGGAAAGAATCTGATACCATGTAGCCTCATGGAAGACTCTGTTTCGTGTTCCGAGTTCCGTGTTAAGAGAAATCAAGACGCGGAACCAGAAGAATGAAAGCGTTTTTATGATGTCCTCCGCTTCCTCGTGACGATCCCCTCTGCCTGTGCGGACACGCAGACAGGTAAGTCCGACAGACTCCTAGCCAAGATCATGTGGCACAGCCGCCCTCGGCTGTGAAATCACGCCGGTTCACAGCCGAGGGCGGCTGTGCCACACAGATGTCTTCTCGATACCGACTTGATTCAACAGGCATTCGTATCAGCCCAGTCCCACTTCTACTTGCACCCTGCTCTTCCTGACGTTCGCAGTTCCGGAGAACAAAATACGGTGTGTTCTATCGTATTCTTACCCGAATAATGGAGTGTTGTATTTCCACGGTATTCCGGCATCCTGGAACATATTGTCAAGAGTCTATCGTACAGGGCCTTGGGACAAGTCAACATAAGGGGGCACGACACGCGATTGAAACGAGTACTGTACGCCACGAATCATCACAAGACAAGGTACGAGCAACTCCATATGCTGGTGAGTCTGGCCAAGACGGGGATGCAGGAATGTGTGCTCGTGAACAGTGCGGAGCGGATCATCCCTGAACAATACTTCCAAGAATGGCGATGGCACCTTTCGGCCCAGGGGGTTGATGTGGAGGTATCAGGGGGGGGTGAGAATCCGGTAGACCTGGTATTGGAATCGGCCGGAGAGAAGAGCTTCTCTCTCGTCGTGGTTGATTTTGAACAAAGCGAAAGCAAAGGCGCTTTCCGGTCCATTGTCAGGCCGTTGATAAAGTGGTTGTCTGTCCCGCTTTTGATCATAGGGGGAGGGGATGATGCCGGGAAAGAGTCTGGTATCGGTGTACTTCAAGACGTGGTTTTCGTTACGGACCTGTCATCTTCGGCAGATAGAGCCGCCTCTTTTCTGCTCAGCCTTCATTTGACGAAGAGAGTCAAAGTCGTAAACGTTGTTCCGCAGAAAATTCCAGTTGGGCAGTCGGAGGTGCTTGAGGAAAGACTTCAACAGACGGCAAAGGTGTTTTCGTCCTCCGGGATCGAGGGGGAGATTCATATTTGCGTAGGCAGAACAGTCGAGGAGATTCTGCGGGCAAAAGAGAGATACAATGCTTCCGCCATAGTGATGGTGGTTGGACGCAAGCGTTTCCTGAAAGAAGCCTTCTGTGAAAGTCCTGCCTGCCGGGTAGCCAAAGAGCTGCCATGTCCCGTGCTGCTCGTTCCCTAGGAGCCTGTCGGACTTAGGATGATCTACTGCGGAAAGTGGAGGGAACGGCCCAAATATCCCCGAATTCTCGTTGCATAGCAACACTATGCGCCTCAAATTCGTGAATATTTGGTCTCGTTCCTCCACTTCCTCGTGACGATCCCCTAAGTCCGACAGGCGCCCAGGCTTTAGCAATTATCTTACTTTTTCAAATTGATCCTTGGATGCGCCGCAAATGGGGCATACCCATTCATCGGGAATATCAGTGAAGTCCGTACCGGGTGGAACACCGTTCTCAGGGTCTCCGACAGCCGGGTCATAGATGTACCCGCATACAAGGCATACATATTTATCCATAGCGCCTGACCTCCTGGGTCTATGATACACATCGATCCCTCATGTGTCCATACGGGATTATCCAGCTTTCATCCGGAAATTGAGATTTCCGGAAGGAAACTATCTGGACAAGTCCCAATAGATATTCTAAAAGAGAGACTGATCGGTCGAATGTGAAGCGAACCATCCAATTGCGGTAACAGTTTAGCCTTTTGAAGAACCGGCTAAACTTGAACGCAAAATGCAAAATTTAAAGTGCAAATTTCAAAATTTAAAGAATTTGTTTCGAGGTCTTGTATTTTTCATTCTGCATTTTTCATTTTGCATTGAGATTTAGCGCGTTTTTGCAAAGCGCGAAATTGTTGCCAATTGCGCGGGGCCCGTCATGGAATAAGCTGCAGGCTGGTTCTTAGGGACTTAGAAGTTTCAATCATACCATTTTAGGGTCAATTTCCAATGTTCAATGCTCAATAACCAATTTCCAATCAGGAGTAAATTCCTTGGACATTGAACATTGAGTATTGGACATTCGATATTGGGAATTGACCTATGCACGGTATATTAGCATTTTCCAGATCCCTTACTTGCCGGACGGTGAGGAAGGTTTTGTTTCAAGGAGAGGCTTATGGCGGAAAAGATCTTATTGGTTGATGACGAGCCGGATATGCTTTCACTGCTCACGACCATCATAACCGGGCATACGGACTATCAGGTCGAGACTACGAGCAGGCCGTTGGAAGTCTCGGCCATGTTAAAGGAAACAGCTTTTGAGCTGGCAATCATCGATCTCAAGATGCCGGATATGGATGGGATCGACCTTCTTGATTTGATCAAAAGAGAGAAGGAAGAGACGGCGGTGGTAATTTTGACCGCCTACGGCACGATCCCGTCTGCAGTGGAGGCAATGCGCAAGGGGGCCTATGATTACATAACCAAGCCTTTTGCAAGAGACCAGATACTCCTCGTTATCGAGAAAGTTCTAAACTGGCAGAGGATGAAGAATGAGAACGTCCTTCTCAGACGTTCGCTGGAAGACAAGTTCCAGTTCCAATACCTCATGGGTTCAAGTCCGACTGCCCAAATGGTCAGCCGGCAGGTAAGACAGGCAGCGGAAACGGACGCTCCCATAATCTTAAGGGGCGAAATCGGTACAGGCAAGGAACTGATAGCCAAAGCCGTTCATTTTCACAGCTTGCGTGGGACAAAAGACTTTGCCGCCCTGTATTGCGGTTCGCTGCCGGACAATCTGGTGGAGTTTGAGCTGTTTGGGGGGATGAAGGAGATTGCACCGGGAAATCTCTCCATGAAGACAGGAGTTCTGGAAAAGGCCCATCAAGGGACCCTGTTCATAGATGAAATAGGCGCTCTTAAGACTGAGATTCAGGCTCGTCTGGTGAGGGCGTTGGAACACCGCGAATTTGAGCGTCTTGGCGATATCGAGACGAAAAAGGTGGATATAAGGTTGGTCGCGTCTACTTCCGGGGATCTTCTTGAGGACGTCAGGTCAGGCAGATTTCTTAAGGAGCTATACTATCTGACAAATGTTATTGAGATTCTCATCCCGCCCCTGAGGGAAAGAAAGGAGGATATTCCGGTCCTTGCCGATCACTTTTTGAAGATCGGCAACAGGGTCTATGAAAAGAAGATAGACCGGATTTCTCCAAATGCCCTCCAGTGGTTATTGGATCGGGATTGGCCGGGGAATATGCGTGAGTTGGAGAATGTCATAGAAAGAGGCGTCATCCTGGCCAAAGGGGATGCACTTGAACCGGAAGACCTGTTTCCTGCCGACTATGTCGGAGCTCTTTCCTTCTCCCTTGGTGCGGAGTTTCTGGATGTACCTTTTGAGAGGGCGAAAGAGAAGTTCCGGATCGAGTATATGAAACGGATGCTGTCGACGCATGGCGGGGACGTATCAAAGGCTGCCAAGGCGTCCGGCCTGGAGATAAAGGACTTTGAATTGTTGACCGTTGACCGTTGATCGTCTCGGTTTGTTTCGTTAGTCTGGTTTGTTTAGTTTGTTTGGTTTTTTGGTTCCGTGCCAGTCTGCATCCCGCAATCCCAAATCCGAAATCCCAAATCCGAAATAGATTCTCCCTGCCCGTGTTTACGATCCACTATATCCTGGAGACTCCTAGTGTCAAATTGCAGAAGTAAACACTATATCCCGTCATTCCCGCGAACCCCTGACAGATCCGAGGCAGAACGCAGGAATCCAGAATATTTTCAATTAGGAAAACTGGAAAACAGGAAAAAATATATTTTCGTGATTTCGTGCTTTCCTGATTAAACTAATTTTTGCAATTAAGCACTAGTTCCTTGATCTTGTACCGCAGGGTTCTTGGGCTTATGGCGAGGAGTTCGGCCACCTTCTCTTTGTCGCTGTTACACAGGGCAAGGGCCTGAATGATTGCATCGCGTTCCGCTTTTTTTCGGATTTCCTCGAGACTCGGCATCAACGGTTCAAAATCAGGTCTGGAAAAATCCACAGGGAGATCGTGCGGTGTTACCGTCTCTTTCGTGCCGGTCAAAACCAGTCTTTCCACCACGTTACGGAGCTCTCGTACATTTCCCGGCCACTTATGACTGAGAAAAACATTCAGCGTATCAATGGAAAAGGTGAGCTTCGGTCTTCGGTATTTCATGCAGAAGAGGTCGACAAAATATTCCGCCAACCGTGGAATATCCATTTTTCGCTCGTGCAGGGGGGGGACATTTATCGGTATGACATGCAGTCTGTAATAGAGATCTATTCGGAACTTCTTCTCTTTTGCGAGATTTGCCAGGCTCTTGTTGGTTGCGGCTATAATCCTGACGTCCGCCCTGATGCTCTCAGTCCCGCCGATTTTTCTGAATTCGCCCTGCTCCAGAACTCGAAGGAAATCGACCTGATTCTGGGCCGGGATTTCTGAGACCTCATCAAGGAACAGAGTTCCCTTATCGGCCATCTCCAGAACCCCTTTTACGGTCTTGGTGGCGCCGGTGAATGAACCGGCTTCATGACCAAATAGTTTGTCTTCGAACAAAGGCCCGGACAAGACGCCACAATTGATGGCCACAAAAGGACTGCCCCTTCGAGCGCTTTTTTGATGGATAATTCTAGCCAGCAATTCTTTTCCGGTTCCGGTCTCTCCGATCAGCAGGACAGTCGCATCATAAGGACTGATACGGCCCAGCATTTCCATAATCGACATGATTTCCGGGCTGACGAAAACGAACTCAAGAGGTATGTCCCCAAGCATGGGATACAATTGGCAGAAATAGGGGAATATGTCAATCAGGATTCGATGTCCCAAATCCACCGCCCTGCTTCTTCGGTTTTCGAAGCCGTTCAGTCAGATACAGTCAAATCGGGCACACGGGGCGGTGGATTGACCATGGACCACGGACCATAGACGATCGGAAGAGAAGACAAATGTTCAATGTCCAACTCTCAATTTCCAATGTCCAAGTATTCCGACTTCGGTTCTTTTACCGTTGGATATTGGTCATTGAACATTGGCTATTGGACATTTTCTTACTTCCCACGGTCTATCGTCCATCGTCTGTGGTCAATCCGCCGTCACAAATCGGGCATTTTCTCAAACTGAGTCAAATTTGGCGGTGGATTTGGGGATGTGCGATTGCAATATATTGCCCGCCAGTTTGGCCATTTTGGCAAAATGTTGCCAAAATAGGGACTCCCTACTGTGCATCAATCTCCACCATACTACGTAACTAAGCGGAATAATGACGATATTTTCTCAGCGGGAGCGGGTGGCATATCCCTTGCTGTTTATAAGCCCAAAAGATAGGGAGGTGGCTATGTTTGACGTATTTTTGCCTGTAGCCAACATGAGTGTAAGCTTGCCGTTGATTTTGGGATGTGGAGGAGTGGTGGGTTTTCTTTCGGGGCTGTTTGGAGTGGGAGGGGGGTTTCTGCTGACCCCGCTGCTTATGATGATCGGCATCCCTCCGGCAGTGGCTGCAGCCAGTGATTCCTGCCAGATTGTTGCAGCGGCATCATCGGGTGCGCTTGCCCACAAGAGAATGGGGAATGTAGACGTGAAAATGGGAATCGTGCTTCTGGCAGGAGGCATAGCCGGAGGGACCGTCGGGGTCCAATTGGTGAAATTGCTTCGCGAAATGGGAAATTTTGAATTCGCCATAAAAGCCATTTATGTATGTATGCTGGGCCTTGTCGGTGGCGCAATGTTCATCGAGAGCCTCAACACGCTGAGGAAAAGCAAGGATGCCGGCGTATCCGCCCCTCCGGGCCCCTCGAAAATGAGCCAGCTTTTCTCAAGGCTTCCGTTTCAGCAAAGTTTCCCTAAGGCCGGCATCAAGACATCGATGCTCTTTCCCTTCGTGGCCGGCGCTGTCGTCGGTACCTTAGCGGCGCTGATGGGAGTGGGCGGGGGGTTCATAATGGTTCCCACCATGATTTACATAATCGGGATGCCTACAGTAGTCGCCATCGGGACGGACCTGTTCCAGATAGTCTTTACCACGGCAAATGTCACCTTGATGCAGGCTATCGTCAATCACACTGTGGATATCGAACTTTCCTTGATACTCCTCGCCGGTTCAACGATTGGCGCTCAGTTCGGGGCGAAGCTCACAAAGAGATTAAGAGGAGAGCAACTGAGGATATTGCTTGCCGTTATTGTTCTGGGACTAATGTTCAAACTGCTCATCGATCTGCTTTCTACCCCGAACGACCTTGTCGGGTTATTAACAGCGAGTGGAGGCCACTAAGATGAAAAAACTACTGATGTCTTTTTCGCTGCTGATTGTCTTTGTCCTGTTCGGGGGTAGTTCACAGGCTGCGTTAAGCGGACCAGGACTGGGAAATGATGCCGTTACCTCATGTACAAAGGACCACATAGACGTGGATCTTCGATACAGCGGTGACAAAGTCTACTTCTTCGGAACGGTTCCGGAAAAAGGGGCCCACGTGATTGTGAAGCTGATATCCACGACCAAGGAACCGGTAAAACTCTCGCAAAAGGGGAAAGTGGGTATCTTCTGGATGGGAGTTAAACAGTATAAGGTTACAAATATGCCCCTTATTTACAAGATTCACTCTTCCGGGAAACTGAGCGAGATACTGACCCCGGAACTCGCGACGCAACTGGGAATAGGATATGAAAGCCTCAAGGATAATATGCAACTGGAGTTGATAAAGGGTGAGGGTTCAAAAGACACGGATTTAGTATTTGACGGTTTGCTCAAAGTAAAAGAGAAAGAAAACTTGTACAAGATCGCCGAAGGGCGGATACAGATTACGCAAGATAAGATATTTCAACATTATTTTACCTTCCCTCCCAGGGCGGGGGAAGGAGACTATAAGGTCCTCTCATACATAGTAAAGGATGGAAAGCTTCTGGCCACCTGTAGCGATAGAGTGATGATTCGAAAGGTGGGACTCGGAAAATGGCTGTCTCAAACAGCGGAGAAGAACGGCATTCTTTACGGAATCATGTGTGTGGCGGTAGCAGCCTCGGCTGGACTCTGTGTGGGTATGATATTTAAAGGAGGCGGACACTAATGAGCGCAACCAACAGGAAGAAAATGGTCGTCGCGGTCGACGGGTCGGATCCTTCGCATAATGCGATAAACTATGCGTGCGAATTCGGAAAAATGCTCGGTGTGGAACTGGTCATGATTCATGTCATTCAAACTTCACAAAAAGTCGGATACTGGGCTTTTATCGATAAGCATTTTGAGAAGGAACTTCAAAAATATGCGGATGATCTGAGGAAGGAGTCGAAGGAAATTGCCGGCAAACTCGGGTGCGATGCTAAAGTGGAGATACTCGAAGGGGTTCCTTATGAGGAGATAGTCAAATTCGTAGAAAAGGAGCCCGGTGTCGTCATGCTGGTGATGGGGACTCACGGCCACAGCCTTGCCGAAAAAAGGCTGGTGGGGAGCACCACCGACAGGGTTGTACGGGAAATCACCAAAAAAGGCCTGGCCATACCTGTTACCCTGGTCCCATATGGTGTGGTTCTCCCCTGACCCTGGAATCGATTACGATTACGAGCACGCGCACGCGCACGACGTGCGGACAGGACTTTTGCAGTAACCGTTCACCGTTGACTGTTCACCGTTCACCGAAAAAGTCGTTTCGCAGCAACAACAGTGGCCGATAACGGAAGACATATTCATCTTCTTCAGGCCGTTAAGTACAAACAAACGGTCAACGAAGAGCATGACTACCTCGCTGTCCACCAAGAACGCACCGCTCGGGTTCTTACGGTCAACGGTGAACGGATAACGGTGAACGATTACCTTCTGCGGGAGGCTCTTTTTACAATAAGTATTTCTTCGTGTCCTTCGTGTGCTTCGTGAATGAATGAAACCACTCTCGGGAGGGCGTGTCGTGTCGAAGGAAAAACGGGTTAAAGACATCATGCGCTCCATAGAAGCTCTTACAGCAATCATGCCGGACGCTACTATAAGATCGGCGCTGGGTTCATTTCAAAAGCCCCTCGACGGGGCGGCGGAATCTCTATTGGTAGTGAATGGATCAAATAGTGAATCCAGGGAAGTAATCGGGTTTCTTGGTCTGGAGGACATAGTCCGGGGTATGGAGTCCTTTATGGTGGAGGATTCTGCTGTAACGGACAGTACTCCCCCTATCTTCTGGGAGGGGCTGTTTACGGAGGAGTGCAAGAACGAGCTGGAAAAACAGGTGCGAGAGCTTATGACGCCTATCGAGGTCACAGTAAACAAGAACGACAACCTGATGAAGGCCTTACATATGATGGATTCTTGCAACCTGAGGAGAGTGCTGGTTGTTGAAGGGCAGAAAGCAGTCGGGGTGGTGCGGCTCGAAGACATTTTTGAACAAATCGCCTTTATCGCCCGGGAAACGCCCTGAGAATCTGTCGGACTTCGGCAGTTTAGCGCCGTGGTATCCGTTCACCGTTGACCGTAAAAATCCTAAAAGCATTCCTTCGGTGAACGGTCCACGGTGAACGGTGAACGGTTACATATTTGGCTCCTGGTCTCTGGTTCCTCGTCTTTGGGCATCAGGGACTAGAGACTGAAAGAGTAAGCAGTAAGCAGTAAGCAGTAAAGAAGCAGACGGAATGCGCGATCACCGTGACTCTTTGCCAAAAGACGCTTTTCAGGTTCTTACGGACAACGGTGAACGGTTACGTGCCGTGTCGCAATTCCCATTCCTTCCTACAGGCAGGCCACGCATGATCAATCTGATCAAGTTATTCAAAAGGAAAAGACAGGACCCGGAAGCCGTCTCTGACAGTTCGCTTCTTAAAGAAAAATACATCTGCTTTCAGAGACTTCTTGCGGAAAACAATTCCATACTTGAGATCATGGCCGATATGGAAGAGAAGCTTTCCGGGGAATATCTGTTTGATATGGCCTATGTGCGATCAAAGTGTGAAGAGCTTGCCGGGAGGACCAAATCTCTGATCGACAATCTCTGCGCAGTCGCAAATGGCCGGTACAAAGAACTCTACCAGGTATTCGAGAATATCGAGGCGGAGATAAGAGCCCTTGTCGAAAAGAAGAAATCGATTCCGGTCTCGTCGCTTGCATTGCCCTTGGCGGAGATAACAAGGGATATGGTAGACATTGTCGGAGGTAAGACTGCGAACCTGGGAGAGATTCGAAACAGGATCAATGTGCCGGTCCCTGAAGGCTTTGCCGTGAGTACCTATGCTTATAAAACCCTGATCGACTACAACGAGTTCCAGGGAAAGATAAACGAGGCGCTCGCGTCCATCGATCTAAATGATATTCGTGCCGTTGCCGAATCAAGCAGTAAGATACAGGGATATTTTCTTTCCGCAAGGATCCCCCCGGATCTGGAAAGCGCCATGTCCAATGCCCTCCAAAGCCTGATCGATCGGTGCTCTTCCCGGAAGATAAGGCTCTCAGTCAGAAGCAGCGCTGTATTCGAAGACGGAGAATCCACTTTTGCCGGCCAATACGCTACCATGCTGAATGTCGCTCCGGAAGACCTGATCCCGAATTATCTGCACGTCATTGCCAGCCTTTTTTCGCCGAGGGCTATTTTTTATTGCAAGAATAGAGGCTTCTCCGAAGAGGATTTGGCCATGTCCGTCGGTGTGTTCACCATGATCGACGCGAAAACAAGCGGTGTTCTATATACGGACGGCCTTGATGGAGCTCGTGACAAGCTGACGGTGAATGCCGTATGGGGACTCGGCAAGTATGCCGTTGACGGCAATGTGATACCGCAGACGTACGTCCTCTCAAAGGACGGGAGCGGCAATGGGAAGACTGTGCGTGATGTCGGAATGCAGAAAGTGATGCTTCAGTGCGGACCGGACGGATTAGTTGAAAATTCGGTGCCGTCGGAGCTGCTGTCCCGCAGTTGTCTTACCGACGACCAATTAGGCGCCATGAGGAAGTACGCTGTTTCAATAGCAGACCATTATGGTCGCCCGCAGGATATAGAGTGGGCGCTTGACGAGGATGATCGCCTCTTCATCCTGCAGTCAAGGCCTTTGAGGATTGCGGCATCGAACGGGCCGGACCTGAAGTACGACATGCTGCCCAAAGATAGAATCATTATAGAAAAAGGAGATATTGCATGCAGAGGTGTTGGTTTTGGGAAGGCTTATGTTGTGAGGACGGACGAAGACCTCGATGCCTTCCCGCCTGGAGCAGTTTTGATAGCGAGACATACCTCCCCCAAATTCGTTACGGTGATGGACAAGGCCGCGGCTATTGTAACGGACATTGGGAGTGCTACCGGCCATATGGCATCGCTTGCCAGAGAATTCCAGGTGCCGACTATTCTAAATACGGAAATCGCGACACAGAAGGTGCAATCGGGCAGCGACATTACTGTCGACGCGGTGAACGGGAATGTCTATGAGGGGATTGTCGAGGTACTCAGAAATGCATACAAGAAGGAACCCCTGTTCAAAGACACACCGATAATGAAACTGCTGGCGGATGTGGCGAAAAGAAGCGTGCCTCTTAATCTGGTTGATCCTGAGGCGGAAAACTTCGGGCCGGAGTTTTGCCGTACATATCACGACATAACTCGTTTTGCTCACGAGGCCGCCGTCAATGAGATGTTTGGAATAACCGACGAAATAGACGGGAAGCAGTCTCTCCGGCTCGCGGCACAGATGCCGCTTCGTATATTCGTTATAGACCTCGGGGGTGGGTTGAAACAGGTCTCCGGCCGGAATACTGCCTGGATCGATGATGTATCTTCGATTCCACTAAATGCCTTTCTCAGGGGAACCCGTTCGATTCCCTGGCCGGAACCAAGAGGAGTGGATGCCCGCGGGCTCCTTTCAGCTATAGCCGGCGCTCCTCTCCAGATCCCGGAAGGACGGGGACGCGATGACGAGCTTTGGGACCGCAGCTTCTGTGTCATATCCCGACAATATATGAATTTTGCCATGCGTCTCGGTTTTCATCTTTCGACGATTGAGGCCTATTTGGACGAGAACCTGAACAGCAACTATATTCATTTCTTTTTCAAGGGCGGGGCTGCAGGTTTTGATCGCATCTCACGAAGAGTCAAACTGATCGCGTCCATCCTGGAATCCATGGATTTCAAGGTCAAATGCTCCAATGATGTCTTAAGTGCGAAGCTGCTGAAATACAAGATGCCGGACATGGAGAGGAAACTCGAAGACCTGGGCCGACTGACAGTTTTTACCAAGAGCCTGGATATGGCTTTATCGAGTGAGACTGCTATGGTACATTACGTGAAAGACTTCCTGAGTGTACATCCGTCCAGTCCCGAGCAGAGTCGGATCTGAGGGATATGGTCGAAGCGACCTCCGCTGAGACCCGCTTTGGGATTCAAGCTTTCAGCTACCAGCAAAAGACTAAGACAAACAGTATGTCAGACTGACAACTGAATGCTGACAGCTCCATTCGGAAACGGCAGCTTCCGGACGAAGACTAACCAACCATGAGAAATAGAAAATACATTCTAGTTTTTGGTCTGGCGACCCTGCTGCTTCTCCTCGGCGCCCTGATTGTCGGTTTCATCACCGCACGCCGGATGCAAGAGATTATTGCCAGCGATTTCAACGCTCAGCAGTTGGTTCTGGCCAGGCATATAGCCGGCCGGATAGGGGAAAGGATCGACTCCCTGAAGAGAGCTGTTTCAACCCTGAGGTTTTCTCCCTCCATCCAGTATCTCGAGCGATCGTGGGGCAATCGCATGAGAATTACAATGCTGGATATGCGGGATAAGGGGCTCATCGATATCAGGCTGGTGCGAAAGGATGGTAAGTCCTGTTACGGTCTTACCGATAAGCTGGCCACGTTCGCCGTCAACGGGTCATTTGGAGAGAATGACTATTTCCGATGGGCCTCTCAAAAAGAGAATAGAGGCTCGGTATACGTGAGCCGAACGTTCCGTGGCCGGGCATATCCCGGGAAGCTTCTGATGCTGATGGCTATTCCGGTTTATGAGGAATCTATCGATGAGGCGTTCCCATCCCCATCAGGCGCACGGTCCGGTGTACTCTGTTTTACGATCGATGCCACCCGCCTGGTAAAAGAGCCTTTGGAAGGGGTCAAGTCCGGAAAGACTGGATACACATGGGTAATTGACAGCAAAGGGACATTTCTGTATCACCCGGAAGAGACCTTTATCGGAAAGAATGCCTTTGAAATTCGTGAAAAAAGAGAGCCGAAGATCTCATTCGATAAGATCAACTATATTCAAAAGGAATGGATGTTGAAGGGAAAGGAGGGGACCAGTTGGTACGTTTCCGGCTGGCATCGGGGAGTTAGCGGTAAAATCAGGAAACTCATTGCCTACAGTCCCGTATTTCTGGCGAGCAAGCACGGGGACGGGAACTGCTTCTCGGTGGCAGTCGTTGCCCCGGAAGAAGAGATCCAGGAGAGCATTTACGCGATTTATGGCAGGCAGTTCTATATCATGGTCAGCATCATTGCGGCCATAATATTTCTCGGCACTTACACCATAAGATTTGAAAATCGATGGGCGGTGGAACTGGAACGGGAAGTGCGGGAAAAAACGAAAGGGTTGGAGGAGTCGACCGCGAAACTCAAGAAATCGGAGGAGATGTACAAATCACTGGTGGAAGGGGCTGAGGACCTCATATTCACAATGAACACGGAAGGAACATACCTGTCCATGAACCGATATGGTTTCAGGGTCTTTGGAATGACCGATCCGAGTGAACTGGTTGGGAGGACTATGTATGACCTCTTTTCAAAGGAAAGCGCCGATTTACAGATGAACTTTGTTCGGGAAGCCCGCCAAATGGGCAACAGCCCGGGTCACAAGTATCCTGTAGAGATTGGGAAAAAACAATACTGGTTTTCAAGCAGTTTCAAAAATCTAACCGATCAGGACGGGTCGTCTCCGTACATTTTGGGTATTTCGAGGGATATTACGGAAAGGAAAAAGGCGGAAGAGCAGATGTACCAGACGGAGAAGCTTGCCTCAGTGGGCAAACTGGCCGCGGGCGTAGCCCATGAGATAAACAATCCGATCGCCATTATATTGGGCTATTCCGACCATCTCCTGGAGAAAATAGAACCAAATACAAAAACTTACGCAATTTTGGAAATCATAGAAAGACAGGGGCTCAACTGCAAGAGGATAGTAGAAAACCTCATGGGGTTTGCGCGGATCCGTGAAACAGCAGAATACTCCGCAGACATAAACCAGTCGATCGAGAGAGTAATGTCCGTTGTTCAGAATACTCTGCTTACAAACAAGATTACACTCGTCTGTAATCTGGCGGCTGATTTGCCGAGGGTGCGAGGCGATTCAGGGCAGCTTCAGCAGGTGTTCATGAATCTTGTTAATAATGCGGCATCGGCCATGAACGGGGGAGGTACTATTACGGTTGCCACCAGGCTGAGTGAGACTCCAAACAGGGTCGAAGTACTGTTCGGCGACACGGGACAAGGAATTGAGGGGCGGTATAGAGATAAGATATTCGATCCGTTCTTCACTACGAAAAAAGTCGGTGAGGGCACCGGACTGGGCCTGTCGGTGAGTTATGGAATCATAGTGAATAATTATGGCGGGGAAATAGATTTCGAGACGGTTACCGGGGAAGAGAACAAAGAAAAGCACGGCACCACATTCACAATCTCTCTTCCCACGGTAACGGAAAAAGAGATGGGGGGGTAGCAGGGCTCAATTTCGGATTTCGGATTTCGGATTTCGGATTGCGGAATGATAAATAGTGCTGAGTGCTGAGTAATAAGTAATGAGGAATGCCGGTGGCCCCCGGGCGCAACCAATAAACTAAACAAACAACAAACCAAATAAACTAGATAAACTAGATCGGTGAACGGTGCACGTCGCAATAAGGAGGACAGAGTGGCTGAGAAGATTCTGATCGTAGATGACGAAGTGGACATGCTGGGGCTTTTGAAACTGATCATCGCGGACAAGACCGATTACGCCGTGGATACGACGAATAATCCATTTGAAGTGATCGACTTGATCAAGACAGGCGATTACGAGGTGCTGATTACGGATCTCAAAATGCCCGGTATTCACGGCATAGAATTCGTCGATCAGGTAAAGGAGATAGACGAATATCTGCCGGTCATCATAATAACGGCTTATGGCTCAGCCGAATCCGCTGAAGAGGCCATGGCCAAAGGCGCATACGACTATATTACGAAACCGTTCCGAAAGGAGCAGATACTGATTACCATAGACGGCGCCATGGAATGGCGAAAAATGAAACGTGAACTGAGCTTTCTAAAAGGGAAGATCGGCCACTGATATGTTGAGATTTCTGGATTATTTCGTAAGCAAGGACCCTGCTCAAAAACTGAGGGAGAAGTACGATAATTTCAGAGGGTTGCTCTCGGAGAATAACGCCGTTCTCGAAATCATGGCCGATATGGAAGAGAAGGTATCAATTGAATATCTTTTTGACATGGCCTATCTGACATCGAATTACAGCGAACTATCGGGCAGGGTAAAAATAATCATTGATAAACTGAATGCACTTGGTGAAGGCAAATATAAAGAACTCAATGATGCATTCAATCGAATTGATCTCGATCTGAGGGGTGTTATTGACGGAAAGTCTCGAATACCGGTTGCAGATTTCACGATTTCCTTCGACCGAATCACAAAGGAGATGACCGACATTGTGGGGGCCAAAAATGGTCATCTGGGCGAGGTAAGGAACAAGGCAGGAATTACCGTCCCTGATGGTTTCGCGATCAGCACCCATGCTTATATCAAATTTCTGGAGGCGGACGGCCTCCATCAGAGGATTACCCATCAACTCGCTCTCCTCAATCCGAGAGACAAATCGAGCCTGCGGAATGTGACCGAAAAGATACGTGCCATGATTGTTGAAACGGAGTTGCCACGGGAGATCGCTCAGGAGATACTCGGGGCCTACCATGATCTGGTTCGAAAGAATGGCTGTGATGCAGTCTCTGTGCGAAGCAGCGCTGTTTTCGAAGATGGAGAATCGAGTTTTGCCGGACAGTATTCAACAGTTCTGGGTGTCACTGAAGCTCATCTGCTGCAGAGCTATAAAGAAGTTGTCTCCAGCAAGTTTACTCCCCGGACCCTTGTCTATTCTCAGAATCAGGGCATTTCCGAGACTGAAACAGCAATGGCCGTTGGATGCCTGGAGATGATTGAGGCCAAAACAGCAGGCGTGATGTATTCTCAGGACCCGAACGATGTGAAGAACAACAAGATGATCATCACCGCGGTATGGGGTATGGGCAAATATGCTGTTGATGGAACTGTTACACCGGATATTTATGTTGCTTCAAAGCCAGGCGGAGAGACCCTCGAGCAAAAGATATCTCCAAAGCCGGTAATGCTTGTATGTAGTAACGGGGGAGTAAATAAGAGAGAAGTTCCCTTGGGTATGCAGAGCGCCCCATGCCTGACGGAAGAACAAATACAATGTCTTTCCAAGATTGGCGCCAGGATCGAAGAGTATTATGGCAGGCCGCAAGACATGGAATGGGCACTGGATAAGCGCGATAAACTCTATGTTCTGCAGGCCAGGCCTCTAAGGGTCGCAAAAAGGAAAGAGCCAAGGAAACGGGTCATCAATCCCGGACATAAGATTCTCATTGACGGTGGCACCACCGCCTCCGGCGGAGTAGCTTTTGGCAAGGTATATAGAATCGCAACCGATGACGATCTGGATAAAGTCCCCGCGGATGCGATACTGGTTGCGCGGACCCCTTCTCCGAGATTGGTCGCGGCGATGGACAGAGTCGTGGGCATAGTAACCGACCTGGGGAGTGCGGCGGGTCATATGGCCGTGGTGGCCAGGGAACTTCAAATTCCAACCATTGTAAATGCCCAGAGTGCAACCCGGGCGCTTTCGGCCGGAGAGGAAGTAACCCTGGACGCCACATTTGTCAGGATTTATGGCGGTCGCGTTCAAGAATTGCTCGGCATACAGGAAGACGGCAGAAAAGAAGAGAGCCTCTTAAAGCAAACGCGCATCTTTCGAACGGCCCAGGCCATGTTGAGAAAGGTGGTTCCGCTGCATCTGACGGATCCCTGGAGCAAGAATTTCAAACCAAAGTCCTGCCATACATTGCATGACATAACTCGTTTCTGTCATGAAATGTCCATGCGGGAGATGTTTGATTTCAATAATCAATCAGGGTCGAATGGAGGCATGGCCAAAAGGCTTGTCTCAGACATTCCCTTGAGTATGTATGTGATAGATCTCGGTGGCGGCTTGGAAAAAGCCGCTTCTCATCAGAAAGACGTTCGATCGGAAGATATTACTTCCGTCCCGATGAAGGCGCTTCTAAAGGGTATGGGCCATGAAAGAATCAGATGGGCCGGATATGTTCCTATTAATATGAAAAGTTTTATTTCCGTCTTTGCCAATACGGTCTGTGATCCGGCAAAAGGTGAGAGGGCGCTCGGAGAGAAGACATATATCATGCTTTCGGATAATTACGTCAATTTCAATTCACGATTGGGGTATCATTTCTCCACAATAGATGCCTATTGTTCGGATACCAAGAACGACAATTATATTTCCTTCAGGTTCAAAGGCGGTGCGGCCAGTATCGATAAACGGGAAAGACGGGCGATTTTCATCGGGCGGGTGCTCAGGCAACTGGAGTTTTCCGTAGAGCAGAAGGGTGATTTCGTGATCGCCACCTTGAGAAAGTATGACCGAGGGCTTCTTGAAGAAAGGCTGGATTTGCTGGGCAGGCTGATCGGTTGCATCCGCCAGTTGGATGTCACGATGCATACGGACGGTCTTATCGACTATTATGTTAAGGAATTCATGAAAGGCAACTATTCACCCGGCATTGGTTAGATTACTACCGTTCACCGTTGACCGTTGACCGTTGACCGTTCACCGAAAAGACGTTCCTCGCGCTTTTCGGGTCGTATGCACTCAACTCTTACGAGTTCTTACGGACAACGGTGAACGGATAACGGTGAACGGTTACGATCTGCGGGTCTACCCCAACTCATTCATCTCGGCATCTGTCCTTCAATAAAACGTTTTAGCGGACCGAGGTGCTCTTCAGGTATGGTCAGGAATTCCAACCCGAGTCCGGCGTAGGTTCCCTTACTGTGGTTAAAGACCAGACTCTTCTCCCAGACAACGCGGCCGATGGCTTGAAATGACCTGTATGCGGGGAGGTCTATCTCAATTGATACCTCTGATGCCCGGGGGATTGGATCGGTTGTACGGACAAATACCCCTCCGAGCGACATGTTTACGCAGCGGTCATTCCACAGGCGGAACAACTCGCGCTCCCGTGGGCCATGTATCCCTGAATCGGTGTTGGAGATGTGTACAGGCAGGTTCACAGGAATGCGTGTGTGCAGGCGTTGATCCATCCCTTTGCCTGGCATTTGTTCGTCCTCCTTGACAAATAAGATGCCTTGGGACTAGTCGAAAAAATAACCTCGACCATATGATGCACTTCGATGCGCGTCGCGGGGAGAGATGGTGCGTGTTGACAGGGTTGGCTTGTAAGACCGACTCTGCGTATTCACAACATCGATATTCGATGGAAAGGGTATCATGGGGCGGTCGATTATACTTGACACCCAACTGAGCCCAATCATACAATATCACGGCGCAGGAAAAAAGAAAAAAATGAGCGGGGGGGCGTTTTACCGTGCCGTTCCAGTTTTGAGTTTTACGATTTCATCAGACTTCCGATATGTAATAATCAGGAGGACTTGGATCGTTCCATAGTCTGATCTGCATCGGTCGCGGTGAATGGCGGAGGTCGCGTTGAAGCTTCTGATTATTGATGATGAAGAACCTGTGACGACCATGCTGAGTCGGTCCCTGCGAAGAGACGGCTACGACGTGCTTGTGGCGACGGATGGCGGCGGCGGGCTGAAAATATTCGAACAGGAACTGCCGGACGTGGTTCTGACCGACTTGAGGATGCCCGGACTGAACGGGATCGATGTGTTGCGAAGGGCAAAGGAGATCAAGCCCGAAGCAGAGGTGATAATAATTACCGGCTACGGGGACATGCATCTGGCCATCGAGTGCCTGCAACTGGATGCCTCCGATTTTATTACCAAGCCGGTCGGGGATATGGCCCTTTCCATTGCCCTTGACCGCGCCCGCAAGCGGCTGGCCATGAGGTCCCAGTTGCAGGAATACACTCACCATATGGAGGACTTGGTCGCAGAGAAAACGAGGGCGCTTGAGAAGAGCTATAAAGAGATAGAAGCTCTTTATTTGCTTTATAAGAACATCAGCGATAAAACCTCCCTGAAGGAAGTCCTTGATTTGATCATTGGAAAGATACGTGAAGTCGTTAACTGCCGTATATTGCCGGCAATCTTTGATGCCAAAAAAGAAGCTTTTTTGCCGATCGAAAATTACGGTCTCGAAACGATCAATATCGATTCTTCCGCCCTCGTCACCTTGGCCTCTATGTTTGAACCAATCTGGGTCAAAGATCACAAAATAGATAATCTGTTCGGCCCGGCATTCGATCTTTTTCCTCAGGTGGTGATACCGATTGACAAGGACGGAGAGATAGTCGGGAGTGCGGTGGTTTACGCGCTATCCCCGGATGCCGTATCCGAAAAGGATATCCGGTTTATATATCTTCTGTTTTCACAGGCCGCAGGGACCATACGCCGAATCGTGTTGCAGGACGAGAAGATGCGCGATCTGCATCAACAAATTGCCAAATTTTCGCGATATGGAAACCTGGTGGGCAAGGATCATAAGATGCAGGAGATATATAACCTGATTGCAGACGTGGCCCGCACGAATGCTACCGTCCTCATCCAGGGAGAAAGCGGCACAGGCAAAGAACTGATAGCCCGGGCTATCCATACGCACAGCCTGCGTGCCGAAACCCCTTTTGTCGTAATCGACTGTTCTTCCTATCCCCCGACCCTCCTTGAAGCCGAGCTCTTCGGACACGAGAAAGGCGCTTTTACCGGTGCGGTGCGGAAGCGGCTCGGTTGCTTCGAGCGAGCTACCGGAGGCACCGTCTTTCTTGACGAGATTGGAGAGATCCCTTTAGCCTTTCAGGTAAAACTGCTGCGGGTCCTGCAAGTCCAGGAATTCGAAAGGCTCGGGGGTGAAGAGACGGTTAGAGTCGATGTGCGGATTATTGCCGCCACTAACAAAGATTTGAGAAGCGAGGTGGAAAAAGGCGCTTTTAGAGAAGATCTCTATTACCGGCTCAACATAATTCCGGTATTTCTTCCGCCTCTCAGGACCAGAAAGAACGACATTCCCCTTCTGATCGAACACTTCCTTTCAAAGCTGAATTCCGCATCAGATAGAAAAATCAGAGGCGCATCGCCGGAAACCATACAGATTCTGATGGAATATGATTGGCCGGGAAACGTTCGTGAACTGGAGAATACGATAGAGCACGCTTTTATTCTGAGCAAGGGTGAATTCATCAGCAGGGAAAGCCTGCCGGCATACCTTCGAGATGTCGCGGAATCAAAAGGACCTATAAGCTCATTTGAGGAGAACGAACGGCTCTTTCTCACCAAGATTCTGGAGCAGAATCGATGGAATAAATTCCAGGTGGCCAAGAAACTGCAGATCAGCCGGAGCACTCTATACGCAAAGATGAAGAAATACAATATCGCTCCCGAGGCCTGAAGGGCTTATCCAAAGATGCTGCCTGTGCAGCTTGCAATTGCGGTTTTTCACGGGGGAGTCTGTTATTCCTAAACTCACCCTTGCGTGGTGCGATCAGAGACGCCCCTTTTGGGGTCGGATGTTTGCCTGCATCTCCAACAGCTCCCATCAGCTCCCCCTTTTGAGGTGATTCTCTATGTCTGTTTGGGCGACCATTAAGAACCAGTTGATCCTGGGAAGTCTAAGGGTCAAGATGATATGCGGGGTGAGCATTATCCTCTTCACCGTAATGGGAGGGTTCAACTATTACGATGTCGTAACTCACGTCGCCCGCCACACGGAGGAGAATAGAAGGGTAGCATTGAACCTGACCGACACGGTTTTGAAAAGCATCGAATTTCCAATGTTCCGTGGCGATATGGATAAAGTCCAGGCGATACTCCAGAAACTGGCGATGCTCGAAGGCGTTGCGGTCGTCGATCTCTGCGATGACAAGGGAGTAGTCAAATACGGCGTTTGTCGAAATGATATCGGGAAGAAGACCAGCTCGGAAACTGCACTGGAAGCGCTTCGCACGGGGTCCCTGGCAGATGGATTTGAAACCGATCGCAGTGATGCAGAACTCGGCAAGGTACTGGTTCATTCCATCCCCATTCGCAACGATCAGGGCTGCCACAAGTGCCATGGATCCGAGAAAACAGTCCTGGGGGTGCTGTCCGTCGGTTTCAGTTGGGCTTCCGCTGAAGAGTCGATGAACCGGGAGAGGGACGGCAACATAATGATGGCCGTTATGTCTCTCACGGTCCTGGCGTTTTTCCTGACCTTGTGGCTTAACAGGTACATTACCCGGCCTATCGAATACCTGACCACCATAACCGATGAAATCAGTCACGGGAAATACCTCGTTCGGCCGTGGGAGTTCCCCAAGCGAGTTATCAGATGCTGGGAGATACTGAATTGCGGCAACATTAGTTGTCCCGCTTATGGAAACGACGAGATCCCGTGCTGGTATGCTCAAAGGACGCTTTGCGCCGCGCACCAGCGAGATTCTCTCTTTGATATGAGCCGGTACTGGAAGACTGATGGTTCGGAAGCGGCAGGACAAGGCTCGAAGGCCTTTCAGAAAAAGCTCAAAGAATGCAGCAAGTGCAGCGTCTATCAACAGCACAAGGGAGATGAAATAATCCGGTTGCAGGACGGCTTCCAGCATATGCTTCACAAGCTGTATCAGTATGAGGAAGAACTTGGGTCATCGGAAGAGAAATACAAACTGCTGTTCAATGCTAATCCCAGCCCCATATTCATCATAGACAGGGATACTTTTGAGATTCTGGATGTAAATGACCGGGCTGTGGACAGTTACGGTCATTCAAGGCAGGAATTACTTAAAATGGACCTTTTCGACCTGGGGAGCAGGCCTGGAGGAGATGTGGTTTCAGTGCTGAAGGCGCTTTTGCCCGGTCAAAGCGAATTCATTTCGAAAAAGAGACATACGCGCAAGAATGACGAGGCATTTTATATAACCATTACCGCGTGTCGAGTGACGTACATGGGCAAAGAAGCATGGATCCTGGCCACGACCGACATAACGGAAAGCGTGGAGAAAGAGGCGCAACTCATCCAGGCCGGGAAGATGGCCACCATGGGTACGATGGCTTCGGGAATTGCCCATGAATTGAACCAGCCTTTAAATGTCATAAAGATTGGCAGCGATTTCCTGATAAAGATGATTCGGCGCGGGGAGAAGATCGAAAACGAAGAGTTGCAGGCAATTGCAGAGGAAATGAGCAATCAAATAGACAGGGCCAGCGGAATAATAAATCATCTGCGTGATTTTTCCAGGGTATCCGCACCGGTTAGATCGGAAATAAACATAAACGATCCGATCAATGACGTCTTCAAGATACTCGGCCAGCAGTTGAGGCTTCACCAGATAGACGTGAATCTGGAACTGGCCGAGGGCCTGCCGGCTATAATGGCCGAGCATAACCGGCTGGAACAGGTTTTTATTAATCTGGTTACCAATGCGATGGATGCTTTGGATGAGAAGGTTCAAGGGATGCCTTTTGAGGGAGGTGAGAAATCTCTCACCATCAAGTCATTTGCCGAGGACGGCGAAGTCGTAGTCATTGTATCAGACACGGGCGGGGGCATACCGAACAGCATCAAGGATAAGATTTTTGAGCCTTTTTTTACTACAAAAAAGGCAGGCAAGGGAACCGGGCTCGGTTTATGTATCAGCTTTACAATAGTCGGGGATTATGACGGAACCATTGACGTCGCCAGTGAAGAGGGCAAAGGCACGACTTTTGTATTGAGGTTTCCGGTCCATCAAAAGGCATCGGAGAACGACCATGTCAATGTTACTGCTGATTGACGATGAAGGCGCAATAAGGCGGGTCCTGGCGCTGTCGCTGAGAAAAGACGGTTATGAGGTCATCACCGCGGCAAATGGTGAGGAAGGGATCAGGATGTTTCTGGAGAACCGGCCGCCCGTTGTCCTTACCGACATCAGAATGCCCGGTATGGACGGTATTGAGGTTTTGAAAAGGATCAAAGAAATCGAAAGCGATAGTGACAGCGACAGTGAGACAGAGGTCATAGTAGTTACGGGACATGGGGAATTGGAACTGTCTATTCAGGCCCTTCAACTTGGAGCTTCTGATTTTGTCACTAAACCTGTAAACGACGCTGTACTCTACGTCGCCCTGAAGAGGGCGGAAGAGAGGATCGAACTGAGGAAGAGGCTGAAAGAGTGTACTCGCCAGTTGGAAAAGGTGAAGAAAGGAAAACTCCCGAGTGTGCCGGAGGCAATCTCAGATGTGGCTCGATATGTCAACAGCATCGTCTCTAATCTCGAAAAGGATTTTTCCGTCTTTGACGGCAACGCTGGGGACAGAGGGACAGATGAGCTGAGGAGGGCCTTGGGAAAGGCGCGTCGCACCGTAAAAGAGATATCCGAGCTCACAATGGGACTTCTGGACTATACAAAAGAGTGCGAGCCGGATTGCCGGAAGTACTCGCTAAACCGGATAGCGACCGAGGCCTGCGATCTGATGGAGCCGGTGGCCAGAGAGACAGGGATAACAGTTGTTCGGGACTTTGGTGATTCGATCGAAGTCTATGTCGATCCTAAAGGGATACGCCGTTGCGTGATGAATCTGATTGCCGATGCAATTGACGAACATCGCTCCGCCAAGAATCGAAGAGCAGGAAAGACTTTGGAAGTCAGGACCTTCAGGAATGAGCGTTCCGTGGGAATCGCTGTTTCGGGCACCGGCGAAGGGCCGGGTGAAAGCGCCGGTGAGACGGCTGTCTCTTCTCCGGATGACGAGCGAGACTCTGATACGGGTCTTAAAACGTTTATGGCTGAAAAGATAATCAGGGCCCACGACGGTAGAATAGCAATCGAATCCAAAGATGACAGCCGATCCGTATTCACTATTCACTTACCTTTCCCTTACAAAATTGATCCCTAAGGGATTCGAATCAATTCCCAATATCGAATGTCCAAGGCCCAGTGTTCAATGTCCAAGGAACCCTCTCCTGATTGGAAATTGGTTATTGAGCATTGAACATTGGACATTGATCTTACGATGGTATGATGGAAGCTTCTAAGCCCCTAACTCCTGTATCCGATCACTCCACCCATGCCATGATCGAGCCGTGCGATCTTTTCATCCCGCATCCTTTTTAGAATTCCTTTCTCCGCAGCCGATTCTTAAGCCCCAATTTGTTCAATAATCAGCCAACCCGCTGTACGGATTCCGTACAAAGGACAGAGGCAGGCATTAACCGGTATTCCTTGACATTACCGGTATATGGGAAGAGGCAACGCCGTTATGTCCGAAATGTGTACATCAGGACTGCGGGAAAAAGAGGCGATAAGTGTCTCTGATGCCGGGAGAAGATATAGACTTCCAGATAAAGTTTTTGGGTGCGTTATCGGTCGGGGATGTACGAACAGGTACTATCCCCTCCCTGCTGCCTTCCCAAAAACATTATCTGAAAGTCTATAGTATTAATGCGACATGATGGCAGGCTGTTCGGTAGGCATGGAAGTTGCAGCACCTTAGAAGTAAAGACAATTTCTGCTTTTCTTATCGGCATTTTGGAGAGCGACTTTAGTTGCTGCAGGTTTGGTTGCCAGTGAACAGATTGAAATTTGGAGATGAAATGAAGGTGAACCAGTTGCTTTACGCCACCAATCACACTGAACCGCGATACAAGTTTTTGGATATGCTTTTAGGGCTGGCCAAAGTCGGTTTGCAGGAGTGCATTCTCGTTAACACGGCTGAGCGTGTTATCCCGGAATTGTACTTCCAGGAATGGCGATGGCACCTTTCGAATCTGAACATTGGCGTGGAAGTCGTAGGGGAGAGAGGAGACCTGACGGATTTGATCCTGGAAACGGTGGGAGAAAGGGATATTTCCTTTGTCGTAGCTGATTTTGATGCGACCGGCGCGAGTTCGTCCTTCCGGTCTGCAATGAAACCGTTGGTCAAGTGGCTCTCGATCCCTTTGTTGATTGTCAATGAAAGAGACGCGGTCTCCTCGCGGTCCCATGCAGGTGTGTTTGATCGCATCATGTTCATAACCGACTGGTCGCCTGCGTCGGAGAGGGCTGCCGCCTTCTTGCTCAGGCTGGGTTCTCTAATTAAGAGAATAGATATTATAACGGTTGTTCAGGAGAGTCTGCCTATCCGCGACTTGCGGGAAATAGAGGAGAGACTCCAGGAAACACGGCTTTTATTTCTGTCCCACGGCAGTGAAGCTGAATACCATATTTACTCCGGCAGGCCGATTGAAGAGATTATGTCGGCGGCAAAAGATTACAATGCTTCGACAATTGCCCTCAGTGCCCGCCGGAGGTCCTTTGCGCGAACAACCCTGACGAATGATCTCTCCTGCGGGTTGGTAGGGGACTTATCCTGTCCAATGCTTCTGGTTCCCTGGTTTGTAAGCATGTAGTCAGTTGAGCCCGCTTGAGCGAGTGGAAAAAGGAGGCGACAAAAATGGAAATCACGTTCCTAGTCCATGCAGCGAACGAGGCTGTGAGAATAACGGAGGAAGCGAATACCCGC
The DNA here is from genome assembly GCA_043806955.1 of Pseudomonadota bacterium. GTDB lineage: Bacteria > Desulfobacterota > QYQD01 > QYQD01 > JAZDGK01 > JAZDGK01. The sequence continues at coordinate 28,093 of JAZDGK010000011.1, forward strand.
TCCCTGGACATGCTTAACGCGGTATCTGAACCGGCACACCCGCTGAAGGGCGGACCGGCAAAACCTGAGATCGTCCTCAGAGGGGAGGAACCTGCAAATTTTGGCGTAGTCAGCCTCCTGGCTGTTATGGCCACTTTTGCCCTGCTATTGCTTCCGTTCTTGATGCCGCTTTCCGGAGCCACCGATATTTTGTATCTTGCAATCGGGCTCCTTTGTTGTGGCGCGGTTGCGTATATGTACCAGGATCTCTTTTTCGCGAGTCTCCGGGAACGATTAAGCGGCGCTAAGCGGCATCTGCTGAACTGCATATCATTGCTCCTGTATCAGGTCGTTTTTATCAATCTCGGCGTGACAAAGAGAGTCCTGCAATGCAGATCGCTCATCAACCCTGGAAGCACAAGGCTCAAAGTGGAATGGGGATGCGATCTTTCAATGATGACCGTGGGCGATCTGATAAACCTTATGCACACCGACCCGGCAGGGTTCGATAAACGGTTCAACTACGCCATTGACGAGGTGGGTTAGGATGCGTTACGAAATAAGTGTTACAAGATTGCGCCGGATTTTGGGCTGTATTCAAGGCTACTTAAGGGGCGAGCATACTGGAGTATGTGACCCCTTAAGCAACGCAGAATACGGCCCAAAAGACTAGCAAGATGTAATAGTTATTTCGTAACGCATCCTTGGTTGACGGCGGGATGGGAGGGGCCGGATCGGCCTCTCAATGTCCCTCCAGAAGAACTGGTTGGGTCCCCGTATCGAAGCTGGGCTTTGGACACGCATGACCCCGTGGGTAGCGAAGCCTTGAGGGCATTTGTGGTGCTATGATCTCTTGAAGCGTACACCGCGCCTGGCGGAATTAAAAGAATTAAATCGAATAATAGGAGAGCCTCTTGCAAAATGTCCCCTTTTGCCCAATCTCTGCGTCAGGCTCAGATCTTAATCCTCAAAATACTTCATGTATTCCTCCGGTAAGAATCTTCGCCTTCCTTGACCTTGGCCAAAACTGAACATTTTGCAAGAGGCTCGGGTGTATCAGAGAAATCATGAAAGGATTCCGGGTGATGGGGGTTTCGTGGGGCGTGTGCCGGCATAGGCTGAAGAGGACATGGAAAAACGCTATGTCCTACGAAGCCGCGGTGGTGACCCGGCCTCAATTGCCTCCAGGGTATCGGAAGTGCTGGGTGTGAAGCCGGAGGAGGTGTGGGCCGAGGGAAAGAACATGCGGATTGCAGAGGCCCTGAGTCTATTGTGCTACTGGGCGCAAGCTGGGGATATCGATACCGTCTATCAGTGAATCCGTCACTCGTGGGCGAAGGATTGCAGCGGTAAGAAGGTGCCGTTTGCTGACAGAAACCGAAAAACCTTATGCAGCGGAGTTAGGAAGTCTACGCGGAGTTTCCCTGGTACGGATCGCATTTCAGGTATTCTGTTCCTTGAGTTTTTCCTGTATCCACAGATTCACGAGAGTATCAGCAGATACGCCTCGTCTTTGGGCAATCAATTGAACTTGCTCGGAGAGCATCTTGTCAACTGCATAGTAAGTCATTTCTGATTCAATACCCACTTCAAATTCTGCATCCTTGGTCCTGTCCCAAAACTCCGACAAATCGTGATTATTCCAGAATTCTGCAATTTCTTTGTACGATTTTGCTTTGGACACAGTAGTTTTATCTCTGGTCATATCTTTTCCTTTCGGCCGGTGTCATGTCTCGTGCGGAGAGAATGAGTGCGCGGCTGTCTTTTCTGTACACAAAGAAGGTTAGGAGATAGCGCCCACTATCTGACTGGCCCATTGCGGCATACACATCTTCTCCCGAACGATGACCCTTCTCAACGAATCTGAAATACGGGCGGTTGGCCAATACCTCCCTTATTTCAGTTTGATATACATTGTGCTTGCGGATCAGCTTTTCGACAATATCTTCGAACCAGATCAACCCAGCAATTCTCAACCGACAGCTCCTGAGGCACGTGACAGTAGCGACTCACGATTACCAGCAGAATGAGTGTTGTGTGTCTATTCTGCCTGAAGGACATCCCACGCTATGGCCTAACACTACAGAAATAGTATCGTGATGTCAATTGCGATGACAGCGTCGGAGTATCCGCGATAATCCGGCGGAATCCGGAATTCTCTTAGTCGTGCGCTTGACATGAAGTTGGGCAACACAACGTCCCGGTAATTTGTGGGGCGTGTGCCGGCATCGGCTGAAGAGGTCATGGAAAAACGCCGCGCCCCGCGCCCGTGGGGTAGACTTGGCCTCAATCGCCTCCAGGGTATCGGAAGCGCTGGGTGTGAAGCCGGAGGATGTGTGGGCTGCGGGAAAGAATAGGCGGACTGTAGAGGCCCGGAGTCTATTGTGTTACTGGGCGGTGAGGGAACTGGGTGTCCCATGGTAACCGTTCACCGTCGACCGTTCACCGTTCACCGAAAAAGACGTTTTTCTCGGTTCTTATGGACAGTGGCGCCCAAACAATGCGAAGCATGATCCTTCTGCGGCAGATTTACGCAAATGTCGCTTTTCACGTCCTTACGGACAACGGTCAACGAATAACGGTGAACGGATACTTCCCCATGTCTTCCCTGGCGTGCAAGCTGTGGATATCGATACCGTCTATGAGTGAATCCGTTACTCGTGGCTGGAGGATTTCGGAGGCAAAAAGGCGCCTTTTGTTGGCATAAACTTACAAACCTAACAGCGTTCCCCAAAGTCCCGATTGAGCTGAAAAATGGTCGAATTCGCATGATTGTTTTGCCACAGACTCACGCAGACAACTAGGAGTATGACGCTGAGCATATCCAGAACTCGTCGGTCGAGGCAGACGACTTCTCGCATTTCCTAAACTAACGGAACCAACGGAACCAACGGAACTACGTCCCCATCGCCGTCCCTGGAGATGATCAACCAAGCGGCTCAGGGCGAGATATTCTTCAACGATGACACCACTATGAAGATCCTCACGCTCATCAAGGAGAACCAACGCGGAGACCCGACCCGCAAAGGGATGTTCACCACCGGCATTGTCTCGGTGAGTGGCGAACGGAAAATTGCCCTGTTTTTCACCGGACGCAATCATGCCGGAGAGAATATGGACAAAGTGCTGGCTCACAGACAGCCTGGCCTGGGTCCGCCGATACAGATGTGCGACGCCCTCGAGCGTAATGTGCCAAAGGATTTCAAGGTGATTTTGCTTAATTGCATGGTCCATGGCCGGAGAAACTTTGTGGATGAGGTGGTGAGTTTTCCCGAGGAATGCTCGTATGTCATCGACACCATGGCCGAGGTCTATAAGTTTGAAGCGGTCACCCAGGAAGAAAACATGACCGCAGAACAAAGGCTGCAGTTCCATAAGGACAAGAGCGGTCCCCTAATGGAAGAACTGCATATCTGGCTCAACGCTCAGATTGAGGAGAGAAAGGTAGAACCGAATTCAAGCCTGGGTCAGGCGATCGATTATATGCTCAATCGATGGGAAAAGCTGACTGGGTTCCTACGGATTCCCGGCGCCCCGCTGGACAACAATACCTGTGAGAGGGCGCTAAAGAAAGCTATCTTAAATCGCAAAAACTCTCTGTTCTACAAGACCGAAAGGGGCGCTGCCATTGGGGACATGTTCATCAGTTTCATTTACACTTGCCAGCTCTCAGGCGCCAATCCCCTTGAATACCTGACGGCGATTCAAGAAAACGCCTCCCTTGCCCAGGCTACCCCTGAAGCATGGATGCC
>JAZDGK010000012.1:0-16868 GCA_043806955.1 Pseudomonadota bacterium
GGTGGTCCTCACTATGATTGCAATACAGATCCGTTATTGACGCATAGTCCTCACTATGATTGCAATACAGATCCGTTATTGACGCATTGAATCCAGAGAAATTGGTAGGCAGAAGGTCGGGATAGAAGTACGGCGCACGCAACATTAGGTGGAGAGTGACCGACCTGCACCCTTTCGGTTGTGCAGCGGGTTCCTAGTTCCACCATAGCCCATGTTTCCGCAAGCCCCCCTGCGATCCCGGACAGTCGGATTTCCCGAGTCCGGTTCTGACCCTGGCTCGCCCACGCTTTATCCTCCCGCAGCCTTCCTATAGTCAGAGAAGCTTAAATGCCGGCTCACATACACCCCTCCGGACTATAGTTCGCATGCGGAACTAGGTCTCTCCTCACGGCTCAGCTTTGTCCGGCGCAGTGTCCGGAGCTGCTCCATATCAAGACCCGCCAGGTGCCCAGAGCTCCTTTGCCCGCAGTCGGGCGTTACCCGTCTGCAGGGTGGTGTCTTGCACCACCTCGGAGAGCATTGCCCCTCCTTCATCGCTCATACGAGCTCATGCGTCAGACCACGTCCTCCTGCTGACTTCGGTCTCCCTAATACAGCAGGTCTTTGCAGGTCGTCGCCAGTCCCTGCTGGAATGTGGCCCTTCCCGACATTATCTCCGCAATCCTTGTACGGTCGCTCGGACCCCTACCCCGTGACGTTTCCCCGGTGCATCCATCCGTTTCTTCCCGGAGAACATCGGCCTCGCCCCAGGTGGGACAAGCTCGGCACGTCAAAAATATCTCTGCAATGCAACTTCAGCAGAGGCCAGTTTCTCGGGGCTGCAGTCATTCCTTTATGTTCGGGCTCCCATACTTGCTAGGCCCCCAGGTTGCACCCACCGCTGTAGTTCTGAACCACAGGGCGGCCAAGCCGTTTACACCACGCATCGCTCGGTTGGTTACCCTTCCGAGATGTGGTATCGCTACATGTCTGAATCGGACAATTGACATGACGGGACTCTCACCCGCCGGATTGCGGCCTTGTCGGCTGCTCCCCCGCCCTACCCGGCTAAAGCTCTGCTTGTCTCCTTTCAACATCCTTAGCACAGTCAATTTGACCCATCGAGCGTAACAACGTACTGTAAATACTCAGGAAGTCCTTGAATTGTTGTACTTCGGAAGGATCTTTAGAAGTTTCATGTCGTTTTTCAAAAAGCTTATACGCCTTGGACATCGCATCTAATGCTTCGTTATATCTCCTAAGCGCGACATAGGAGCGACCAAGGTAGAAATAGGACAATTGTTTTCGATCTTTTTCCGACTGCAAGCCGCAGATCATTTCGAACAAACGCGCAGCATCACTGTATTGCCTGCGATAGAATTTCCCGAGTGCTTTCCCATAATAAAATGCACCTAGCAATCCCCTGAAGATAGACATGGCTTTATCCTTTCAATACGCAACAACAATGCACCCAATGATACAAAGGAGAAGCCTCCACGGCTTGCACTTGAATTGATCATAGCAACCGCTTATGCACAACTGTATAAAACCCTCGGGAGTGCCCCGCTCGGGCGGTATACGGTCTGGGTCATCGGGTTGCTCGATCATCTCCTTTAGTTTTTCTTTTGCCTTATTCATGGCATCTTTGTACTTCTCGTGCTCCGGGGTGCCTGGACGCAACGCGGGAGGCAACACTATCGGAGGCGTCATCAAACCGCCTCCTGGTATAGGCCACGGTACGGGCGATGTCAGTCCGGACCAGTCGACAAACTTCGCTGTGTTGTTTTTGGCATAGACGTATAGATTTATACCTCCTTTTATCCCTACGGGATCACCTTCCACGTATCTTCCCGTCGTGGGATAATAACCTCTGTGAAAGTTATAATGCAGCCCTGTTTCCTGGTCATAGTATTGGCCGGGGAATCGGAGATTGTTGGTTACGACGGTCGAGATTGGATCGATCTCGGCTTCTCCGAACGCCTTGTATTTGGCCGACCAGACTACGGCTCCGTTCGAGGCGGTCATCTGCATTGGCGTGCCTAAGTGGTCGTTGTGATAGAAGTAGTATTGGGTCCCCTGTTTCATGAATAACGGATCCGTAGTCCAGGTCGAATCCGGTTTGTAACCGTAAGCCTTGATCTCCGTACCGCTACCGTCGTATTCGCCGATCAGTCCTTCGTCGGAATACAGGAAATACGTCCTGGTCCCTCCGACATCTTTCCATAACCTGCGCCCGAACGGGTCATAATAGTATTCGCCGATTACAGTACCCGCTCCGTCTTCCACGTGTACCAGGCGATTCTCCACGTCATAGACGGAATTCACTGTCTCGCTGTCTGAAATACGTTGCGTGGTATTCCCGTTCGCGTCGTACTGGTAGACATTGGTTCCATAACCAAGCAACTCGTTGTTGGCATTGTAGACCCAGTTACCGGAAACGCTTACGTCTGTGAGGCGGTTGCCGACCGGAGCGTAGGTGTAAGCCTCATCCGGGAGGGTTGGGTTGTTAACGTTTGTCAGGCGATACAGGTCGTCATACGTGTATTCGTACAGACCGTGCTCCGTGGCCTTCTCGGTGATATTATCCATCCGGTCATAATTGTAACCGTAATTCATGAGCACATTCTGAGCAGGGTCTTTCACATTGATGGACTTGATCCGCATGAGCGGGTCGTAAGAGTATTCCTTAGTCGTCCCCCCCGGCAGCGTAATATTTGACGGCCTGTTCCAGATGTGGGAATTGTAAGTAATGAATCCCTGCCCCGGAATAAAAACACTTTCGAGCTGATTGGCAGCATCATACGTGTATTCATAAGAAACGCCCCCTGGAGCGGTGAAGCTCTTCTTTTTGCCGTTCTTATAGTATGTATAGGAATACGGCAGATCAAAAGCGCCGTAATCAACGGTTTCCTGAATCTTCTGGTGTGAGTCATCATAGGAGTACTGGGCCGAGGTCTCGCCGTCTGCATAGTTCTTGAGTTTTCCGACTTTGTCATAGCCAAACGTTACGGTCTTGACCGGCGTTGTATAGTCTTCTGCAGAGAAGTACCCGGTAGCTGCCAGCCTCCCGGCATCATCATACTCGTATTCGATCCGCTGATCTTTCGCATCAGTCTTTACGACCAGATTCCCGGCCCCGTCATACTCGTGAACCGTTTCCTGACCCATAGGCCGCTTTTCCTTGATGAGCCTGTTGTTCCGGTCGTACTCAAACCGGGTCACGTTATGATTGGCGTCTTCCAACGCGATAAGATTATTCCGGTCGTCATAGGTGTATTCCGTCTCCTGCTGCAATGGGTCAGTCACCTTTGTCAGGCGGTTTAATTGATCGTATTCATATCTGGTGCTTTTTCCTTCTTTGTCCACCTTGGTTATGAGATTTCCGGCAGGATCATAGGCGTAGCAAGTCGAATACTCTTCGACATCGCTCAGAATGTCTTCTTCCTCAATCCTCCGGCCACGTTTATCATCGTTGTACTCCCTTGTAAACGTAGGAAAGATAGTCCGTTTCGGCTGATTTCGAAGTCCGGCACATGACGTGCATCCACCCGCTGTATCGCCGTACTCGTTAATGACCTCGTTTCCGTTCCCATCGATGGTCTTTACCATCCGGCCCTCAAGATCATACTCGTACCGGATTACCTTTCCTTCCGGGTCGGTCTCTTTGGTCTTTAGTCCGTCAAGATTATATTCGTAACTGTAGACTCCGGAAGGAGTAGTGCGGTTCAAGAGATTATCGTTATTGTCGTACTGATAGGTGACTTGCTTCGCTTCAGCGTCGATTTCCTTTACTCTGTTTCCGACCTTGTCACGCGTCCCCTGGTGGCACGAGTTCTCCTTGCGACTGACTACTTACCAGGGGCCTCCAAAACCGGCAGAATCTTAGGTAAATGCATATCCGTGGAAATCCAGGCTAGTATTGCTTTGTTAAGTCGGACTTAGCTTTGGCCGAACTGATGGACGCATTGGGGAGGAGCGCCATGCTGCACATGGCGCAGTGATTTCTTGAGCACCGTGGGGACTTCGAAATGCCATCCTTTGTGCCTCCCTGCGGCGACCTGGAGGAACGACTCCACAGCCGCGTCATTCGGGTCTCGCCGCCAGCCGTCGTCCAAAGTCTGTCCTGACTTAACAAAGTAATACCAGGACTCGATTCTCCTTCTCTCGTTGACATGGCCGTCCGGCTTATTGTCCGAAACATGCACCGAATATGTAGAGATCCTCCCTGTCAACGTCGCCGTCATTGTCAAGGTCGGCTTGAACGTCGTAGTTGGGCGCGCCCCGGGTCGATCCGAAGGCTGTGGCAAAGATCGAAAGATCAGTGCCGTCCACATCCTCATCGTTGTCGATCCCCTGGAAATCTACTACCGTGACCGCCACGTTATCATGTGAAGCATTCAAACCGTCGCTCGCGGTAAGCTCCAGCACGAACGTGCCCGTCATGTCCGGGACAAATGACGGGTGTACCGTATTTATCCCCATCATATCCCGGTCGTCTGTTTATTCCCTGACGTACGTTTCGGAACGTAGCGCACAAGCTCCCTATTCTAATTGCTCAAATCCCTATTGGCTCTCTTTGCATCGGGCTGCTACCTCTCTGTACAGTGCATCGAAATAGCGACAGCTTTTTTCAATTGTCTCGCCACGGTCCTCATGATTAAGAATAATCCTGTTGATCTCGTTCTGTACTCTTACGGTTTCCGGCATGATTTTCTGCTCCCAGATGTTCACCTCTATGTCGTGCATTATTCTTCCGATATGGACCAGTGCCGGGTCTTGCAAGTTGTAGTGCTTCAGGATCGACTCGAACGTCGACATATTATGATACCGTCTGAATTTTGCGTCGGGCGTGTCGAAGGCTGTCCCTTCCATTGCCACCTCGCCTTTCGGGTAGAATCTAAAGATTGCATTCTTGTTTATGAAGCGCTTTATGAGCCATATGGAGGCGCACTTGTCCGCTTCGAACCCTTCCCAACTGGAAAAAACGGGGCCTCGCTGTTGCCCCATTGATTGCTCAGGATTCATAAGCACCGAAAGAGCAGACAAGAAAAGGACCACTGCAGAAAGAAACGCAACTTGCCTCAAGTTAATCATGAATTATTCAGCTCCGACAAATCTTCGCACAAACCCATTCTGAGGTTTCTTGATTACGTCATCCATCATCCCTATTTGCTCAAAGCTTCCTTTATTCATTACGGCTATACAATCAGCTATCGCGAAGATCTCTTCCATGTTGTGGGTAACGTAAACTATGCCCATACCAGGACTACTCCTGAGACCCAGGACAAGCTCCCGTAACTCCTTCTTGAGCAGCGGATCAAGGCTGCTGAACGGCTCGTCCATGAGCAGATAGTTTGATCTCGAGGCTATGGCGCGGGCAATGGCCAGGCGTTGTTTTTCCCCACCGGAGAGCTGGCTCGGATACCGATTCGCATAACCGTTCAGGTCGACACTCTTAAGCACGCTCTCTATCTCCGCTCCAAAGCCATTCTTTTTGGGCTTGCCATTCTCATGCTTCGAGCTCCAATTTCCCAACACATTTCCTGTCCCGCTATTCATTTTGAACAAAGACCTTTGCGCTCGCGCTCCAAATCCGGCCATTCAAGGTTGCCACATTGATTGTGAGGACATGCTCTCCATTCCCGACTTCCCCGCTGTCCCAAACCAGGGTGAAAGGGGAATATCCTTCTTCTCTCTCTGTCACGAATACATAATCAACAAAAAGCACGATCTCGTATCTCTGTTCGGCAGCATACTTCTTGACCTTATCATCAAGGCAGATTCTGAGCGGCACTTTACCTTTCACCATGGGGAGACCTTTCGGATTATCCGAATCCGGCAACTCCAGCCGAAATAATGGTTCCATTCCACTTGTGCAAATGCCCATCTGGAGGGCGAATGCATTTCCGTCCTGGAGCGGAGGCTTTTTCAATCCCGCTCGGTTTGGCGTTAGAGTACTGTATTCAAAATAGCTGTATTCGGAGTTTCCCCGGGCAATAATGCTGTTGTCGGGTAAGGTCACCGCCTCTGCCATCAATTTCAGACTGCTTTCGATCCCGGCGTTTAATACCCCGGGATCATCCTTTCCATCCCATGCCTCATTATTGGCCCCTGACAGCCGCGGTGAGCAGTTCACAATGGTCTTCAGCAACGGCCCGTTAGGTATGCCCGCTCTTATTTTGACCCGGGCGTCTTTGGCCAACCTGTAGGTGACGAATCCCTGGTCCATATCGAACGCGAGATCTTCAGGTATTATGATTTCACCCCCCGAAATAGCGGCCGGGTCGTAACGGGCTACCCTGTTTTGATAATCAACTGCGTCGATCGTAAAGAAATAAGCTTCGTCAGGGACCACACGACCGTTCAAGTCTTTCCCGTCCCATACGACCGTTTGTTCAAAATCCTCTCTCTCGTTCGGCCACAAATCTGCAATTATCCCCATATCAGGGTCAAGTATTCTGACAATCGCCTTGCCCGGACTTGAAAGACGAAATGATATGGCCACTTTCTCGCCCATGCTTGGATTGAAGGTTCTCTTGTCCACGGTGACGTCTGAAATTCTGAGAGTTGTGGATTTGGCCTTGGGCGCCGGCGGAACTCCATTCTCAATATGTTTGGAACCCCCACTGAGACACCCTGCCAATGATAGGCAGACAAGAACGCCCAACAGTCTTTTCAACACCCTGCTCGCAATCGGACTGATATTCATTTGTTCCCCTAACCCGGACAAGCCGGAAATCCGAAACAAATTCGAATGACCCACGAGGGAAAGCTCAAAAAAAGACTTAATCAGGAAATCAGGAACTCAGGAAAAGACATACTCTCTTTCTTGCCTGCTTTTCCCTTCCGTTCATGCGTTCTTGAGTGCCTGATAAATTGTGAGGATCAGTGAGCCCAGTACGGGTCTTTGCTCTCATTCTTTGAATCTGCCTGCCCGGTAAGCTGCCGGGGATTGTTACCATCACTGTCCATTGTCCATATCTCCATCCGGCCGCTTCGCGTGGACGCAAAAGCTATGCGTGACCCGTCGGGAGACCAACCGGGCGCCCCGTCATATGCTCTGTCGGTAGTTATCTGCCTTATGTTTCCACCGGTCCTATCCATTACCCAGATGTTCATCTCGCCGCCCTTATCGGATGCAAAAGCAATCCTTCTCCCATCCGGCGACCAGACCGGCTGAGTATTGGCAAAGCCGTCAGACAGTAACAGACGAGGATTGCCGCCGTCCGCATCTACAAGCCACAGTTCGCAAACGACTCGGGCACTACTTACTCGATAACCAGTCGAGTACACGATGCTTTTTCCGTCTGCAGACCATGCCGGGAATTCCTGGATTCCTCTCTGCTCCAGCAGCTTGAAAACCCTGCCCCCTTTTAGTTCGGCAATCCATATATCGCTTTCTTCCTTTTGGTTTGTGTACGTGTAAGCAACGAACGCAATTCTGCTTCCATCGGGCGACCATGCAGGGTGATTGCAGTTCTGTGGCAAGTTTTCGAGCTTTTTCTGAACTTCGCCTGGGCGTATGATCCAGATTTGCCCTTCATTGTCAGCATATGCCAAACGATCCCGGCAGCATGAAGGATGATGCGCCTCTCCGTTTGTGGAGATAATCCGGCACGGGGCTTTGTCAATGGGATCTACTAAGCAGAGCTGCCAAGCCGAGCCGGTGTATGAAGAACAAACTATTTTTCCTGAGGTATTCTTCTGATCGGATCTTGCCGGGTGGGGAATACCGAGAATAGTACTCGCGATGATTAACACCAAAATAAAACTACACACCCTTAAGCGGATAAGCATGTCTGTACCACAAGGCATCCTGCGGAAAGGCGAACCCTTTTTGAGGGACAGGGCTTCTTGGATTTGCATTCTTCCTGAGTTCCTGAGTTCCAGATTCAACATGATTTTTTGCACTTTATCGTATCTTTCAAAATCGTAACAATTTAGTTGTTTGAAACAGATCGCCTCGGATTGTTGGGTTTCGCTCCACTCAACCCAACCTACGATCTACTACGATCTACGATCAGAGAATTATGCTGCGGCCCTCGATTGTGCCGTATTCGTAGGTTGGGTTGAGGTTACGAAACCCAACAAGACATGGCACGCAGGATTAGTGACGTTTTCAGAACGCCAAACTGTTACTCAAAATCTAGGTTGTTACGACAAACCCTATTGAATCATAAGAACTACCGGTTCGGATTCTGTCTCGTTCTTTTCGGTATCCACGGCGTTGAATACCACCTTTGCCTCACCGGGTGTTTTTGGCGCTTCTATTTCCAAGGAGTAGACGCCATCATAAGCAGTTTTATCTCCATTGGTACCGTCATCGTAGAGCATCTGATACCCGGCCACCCGGTTGCCGGCGAATACGGTTGCTGCGACCCTCTCAACTGCATTCGGGCTTACAGAGTGCGTAACACGGCACGATATTAGAATAGTCCCCCCCGCACCAACCGTACCCGGATCCACCTTTGCATCGGTTATAGTCATCATAGGTTCTTCACCCCAAGCCACGTTGACGGCCAGCAGAAATATCATCATAAGAAAGCAGGTCTTTGTCCTCATTTTCGTCTTCTCCTCATGACTACAACTACCCAGTCGAGCATTTCCATTACTGTCTATTGAGTTAACTCATCGAGGCCCCTGCAAAAGCCGTCACACCGGTGAAAACCGGTGTCCAGGATTATCTTGATTTGCTTGAGATTACTGGATTCCGGCTTTCTCCGGAATGACGAGTATGAATCGAAGGCTGAGTCAACTTGATAGTCATGTTCCATTTGGCATAATGGTCCTTCCAGCTTTGCAGATCCTATAACACCTCACCAAAGTCGCCGGCAAATATTGCCAAATCTAGTTTGTCGATGTCCCCATCGGCATCGAGGTCGGCAAGGGAGTTATGAATCCCGCTGTTCAGTGCGGAAGCGTACATCTCGATAAACTCAGCCAGGTCCAGTCCGTCCACGTCGCCATCTTCGTCAAAGTCTCGTGGAACCGGGACAACTACAGAAAGGGTAATCGATTGGGTCGCGCCCCAATTGCCAGGGGCGTCCTGCCCGCGAATGCCTATAGTGTGGGTTGAACCCTGTGTCCAGGAAGAAACATCCAGGCCGGCAAACACGTCTTCGGTCGATTCGTCGAAACCGCCGTCGAACGTGTCCATCGGAGTTCCCTTTCCCACGCCAGGGTCCGTATCCATGAAAAACTCACCTTTCCGTACTATGCTATTCCCGCTCTCCCGATCGTCTATGGACGCGCCAATGTTGATAGCCAGAGTTCCTTCCGGAATAACGATCGGGGCCGTGCGGTTGTCTATTTTTCCATATGTGATTGGACCTACTCCGTCACCCGTGCCGAGACAAAGATCTGAAAAGCGTTGATTTCCGGATCTGTTGAGTTCTATCTCAACTGCACCGGTCTCAGAGGCGACCCCGTCAACGACAACGATTCTTACGTTGTCTCCCCTAAGCCAAGGGGTAATGAAGTTTCCGGCCTCAACCCACAACCAGCCACCATCAGGCAATTCATCATATCCACAGCCGATAGCAGACCAGGGCAACAGCTCCTCCGGCCGGCTTGTGACATAAGCGTGAAAGGTAAGACCTTCTTTCTGCGGAGGAACACCCTTCGAATCGAAGACCTTCCCGCAAACAATGTGAGGTAGTCCTATATCGCTGAACGCTGCCTGGCAAAATAGAAGACCCGCCATTAGCGCAAAGGCCGGCAGAAACAGTTTGTCTTTCATCAGATCCTCTCCATGTTTAGTAATAATAATCGACCACTGGGCAAAAGCCGCCAAACCTGTCACAATGATTCAAGGGGGGTCAACCCATGATGGATTCGTAAAAAGTCGTCACTCCGGTGAAAACCGGAGTCCAGGCTGTTTGTAACTACTTCAATAGACTGGATTCCGGCTTCCGCCGGAATGACAAAAAGCAGCTCTTTCCGACTGTTGCGAGACCATCAACCCTTGACATTGGACAGAATCCCACTCATCCCTGTGATAATTTCCGATCACGTGCCAATTTTTCCGAAAACCTCCTGTAAGCCTTGGCCACGGCGGAATAGTACTACAGCGACATGTTTTGTGTAACCTTTGGAATTGCAAGGCGTTTGCCAATTGTTTGTTGTCATGTAATGCAATGAAATCACTATAATATCTTCATGAAATGTCGCTGTAGTGATAGCTGATACTGCGAACAACGAGCCGATCTCTCCGTTAGCGATGCCCGTATTCCCGCTGCGTATCCCGATTCAAAAACACCTCCATTGCCGCACTCTCAAACGTAGAATGGGCTTTGCCCACAGTCCCATCCGTTGGCCATTCCCGACCCGGCCATCATTCGCTCCCCACACCATTGGCAATCTCATTTGCGCATCAATCCGGAGTTATCGGTGGGCAGAAGCCCACCCTACCCGGCTAGCCCGAAAGTCACAGAATATGCTGTTTGCATAACTCCCGAAGATACTCGGTAAGAAACAGGAATCAGCAACGCAAATTCTGCAAATGCAAACTCCACGCTTTCAATTCTGAACTAAAGTGAGAATCACCCAACTGTTCACGAATGCATGAAACGTTATCGGAGCGAGCAACGATCCACTCTTATCATATAACCACGCCAGGAATATCCCTGCCAGAAATAGCCCGATACTAGGCAAAAATGGACAAAGATGAGCGTGCGTTGAAAGAAATGAAGAAATAACAATACCAATACCGCGTCCTACTTTTCTGTAAAGCGGAGTGTATAATAATCCCCGACATAGGCACTCCTCTATAACGGGAGCAGCTACAATTGTATTAAAGCAATATAGCACAGCATGCGTAGTATTCATTGATGCCATTATGCTTTTCTCGGGTTCCGATACATTCAATAACAGATTCAAATCCAGAAAATAGATGCTTATCAAATTAACTACGGTGAGGACTAAACATAATCTCAAAACGTATTTCATATATGAATTTGGATTGAATATTTCATAAGCAGTCTTCCCATAAATTTTCTTAAATATCAAATACATCGAAAGAGACAGAAACGCGTTGAAACAGATTGTAATGAGCTCCCAGTTGAAAGGACTGTATGCGTAATTCTTCAGGTACGGAATAAAGTCCCAGAAGGACTGGATGAGATAAATACTCAAAACGAAAACCAGAATAATACTTCCTGGCAATACAGATCGAATATCCAAAGAAAATCCACGATTTTCAATCTCGAACCGGTCTCTGAATGTAGAAATTATCAATAATATGAGAATTGGATAGTATATCAATAAAATCAAAAGGTAATTAATCTTCATCTGCTCCGGTCCTCAACACTGGCGTCTGTTATCTTTTTCATCAGACTTGATCCGAATGTAGGCGGAAACATCTCGGGATTAATCCTTATGGACATCATAGGTCCTCTCCGTGCGGCATTCCCCCTTGCTCCAGAACTGGCCTTATACCAATAGGGAGTGGGGTCCCATAACGATACCACCGCCACGCAGGTGAACCGATTCCTTGCCATGCCTTACGTCCAGCTTCAAACCCGGCGGCCAGGCCAAGGATCCCAAACTGACCCGGAAGGCCACGACCGTTACCAATACCTCGGGGCTCAAATCCGCCCTTGCTACCTTTCCTACCACCTTTTCCAGGCAACGGGGAAGGAGTGCGCTCAGGCCATCTGACGTTTCCCAGCCCAGGACCAAATATTCCAAAGAGTCCCTCTGGATCTGTCCAGTTTATTGGGTTATTATCACAATAGGCATAGGGATAAAATAGCTCTGGATTCATCTGTCCCGTTTGCATTATCCAGTTGGTCAGTGTGTCGGCAAAGGACTGATCATCAACTATCTGGTTAGCGGTCTGGGCAAGAGGCGGATCCTCATACAGACGAGGGAAGTTTATCCGGAATCCGGACAAATACACCACTCGCGGATCATCCGGTGCCCATGTCAGGGGATCTCTTTGCAGGAACCTGCCCAGTTGCGGCGAATAATACCGGGCACGGTAATAATATATGCCAGTCTCCTTGTCGAACTCCCGCCCGGTAAACATGTATGGATTGCCCAAGGAGCTCTCTGCAATCGCGTTGCCTGCGCCGTCGTAGATGGCCGGTTGGCCGTAAACGTCGTACTTATATTGTTCCACGATGCCACCGGTCGAATCCGTCAAAGCAACCACACTTCCCAGCCCGTCATAATGGTAATAATATGTGCTCCCGTTCCTGCTCATGGTCAAGGCTTCGTCAATCCCTGTCCCGTATACATACGCAGCTTTTACAGTGCCCGAAGCATCTGTTTCCACAACGCTTTGATAGCCGTCGTATATGTACCGAGTCGTGCCTGCCGACGATGTCTTCGAAATCCTCCTGCCCAAGGCATCATAGGTGAAAGTCACTGTCTCAGCAGGAGTGACCACCTGAACGAGCCGGTTATCATAGTCATAGCTGTAAGTATTGACACCATCACTGACCAGATTTCCATTGGCATCGCAGGTAAGAGCAGTTCCTCCTACGCTTGTATACTCGTTCAGGTTGTTGGAAGCATAGGCGGTTGTTACACCGTCCCTTATGTTTGAAACTCTATTGCCGACCGGATCAAAACTGTAGGTGGTATCAGAGAACGAATAGCCTGCCGGATAATCCACCCCGATGAGCTGATTTAATCCGTCATAGCTGTAGAAGTGAGTGCCTTCGCGAGTGGCAATGGAAAGGGCATTGTGATTCTTGTTGTATGTGTAGGCGAATTTGGACAGGATATCTCCGGTGGAAGTCAAGGCATTAGTCAGACTCGTCAATCTGTCGATCTCATCATACATATAATCCGGACGGGTACCGTTTCCCAAATCGATGTATTTTCTTGTCGTTCTATCAATCCTATCAATATATGTGTAGTCACCCAGGACATGGCCGAGGGCATTCTTTACCTGATCCAGACGATTTGCGGCATCATAGACGATAGGGTGGGCTTTGCCCACAGTCCCATCCGTTGGCCATTCCCGACCCGGCCATCATTCGCTCCCCACACCATTGGCAATCTCATTTGCGCATCAATCCGGAGTTATCGGTGGGCAGAAGCCCACCCTACCCGGCTGTCAGAATCTGTTTGAGCTGCATGCGCCATGATCATGGTCAAGACTTCCTCAATCCCGGTCCCGTGTGCATACGTAGCCTGCAGTGCCCCAACCATTTGTTTCCACGGTATTGATAGCCCGCCGTATATGTACCGAATCGTGGCTGCCAGGGGTGTCTTCGAAATCCGCCTGCCCAGAGCATCATCGTAACGTCACTGTGTCATCAGGCGTAAATTACTGGTTTGCACATCCTGTTCTGCATCACGCCAATTCATCAGCCTGCATTACTTTTTGGATGGCGTCCATAATGTTGACCGTATTCTTGTAGTTCTTGCCATAATCGAGCAGAGTTATCTTTACAACGGGAGCACTGATTATCTGAATTCTAGTAGATTTGGAATCTAGAGCCTCGAACGAAACAGTGATCTCCTCTCCAAAAGAGGAAAAAGATGGCTTTGTTCGTCCAAATAATCTCCTGCCTGCAGGTTTCACATTCTTTATTGATCTTAGTGCCCTGAGCGTATTCAAGCATTTCTGGAAAACCTGATCAACATCTCCAACTACCTGGATTTCTCGTGTTTGGGATACGTCTATTGCATCAGGTGGTAAATTTCTGGTTGTGAAATAATCGATAAGGACTAGAACGGGTCCCGCTGTAGCGGTCCACGCTATAGTAAGCACGGCTGTGACCCTTATGCCTTGCCAAATTCCAAGTTTAAGGCAAAATGGCAAGAGAGCCAATGCTCCAAACAGCAATCCCATTGTCGCAAAAACATGCGTATATTTCTTCACTCTATCCATCTTGCCTATTAGCCCCTCTCAGAACATATCAATATAGCCCTTCCGCTTTGCTTCCTGCCTCCACAAATCGTAGTCTTCACCATAGTTAAGCTGGCCAGCTCCCGGATTATCAAACAGACATCCTATCTCCCCACCAACAGCGCCCCCGATAATTCCGCCGGCAAAACCGCCAGGTGGACCTCCCACTAAGCCGCCAGTCACAGCGCCTACTGCACCACATACTGCACCGCCATAGTATCCTCCGTTACCGCTCGTATCACCAGCCATTCCAATGGCGTCCGCACCATAGCCGATCGCATTGCCTGCGGCTCCCTCCAATGCTTGACCAGCTGCAGTTCCCCAATTTCTCATGCCTTCGGGATCGACCCAATTTGCGGCATTGTTTTGGCAATATGTATAAGGCTGAAACAGCTCTACATTCATTTGCCCCGTCTGAACTATCCGCCTAGCGAGAGTTTCAGCAAGAGGCGGGCGCTCATAAAGACGAGGCATATTTATCCGGAATCCGGACAAGTATATCACCCTTGGGTCATCCGGTGCCCATGTCAGCGGGTCTCTTTGCAAAAACCGGCCTAATTGAGGAGAATAATACCGGGCGCGATAATAGTAAATGCCTGTTTCCTTATCGAACTCCCTGCCGGTGAACATGTATGAGTTGCCGATGGCGCTTTGTGGAATCGCGTTGCCTGCACCATCGTATATGGCCGGTTGGCCATATACGTCGTATTGGTACTGCTCCACGATGGCACCGGTCGAATCGGTCAAACCGACCACACTTCCGAGACCATCGTAGTGATAATAATACGTGCCCCCGTTTCTGGTCACGGTCAAGGCTTCGTCAATCCCTGTCCCGTATACATACGCAGCTTTTACAGTGCCCGAAGCATCTGTTTCCACAACGCTTTGATAGCCGTCGTATATGTACCGAGTCGTGCCTGCCAACGATGTCTTCGATATTCTTCGGCCCAGAGCATCATAAGCAAAAGAAATGGTGTCGCCAAGAGTGCCCACCTGAACGAGCCGGTTATCATAGTCATAGCTGTAGGTGTTGACTCCATCACTGACCAGATTACCATTGGCATCGCAAGCGAGTGTGGTTCCTCCTACGCTTGTATACTCGTTCAGGTTGTTGGAAGCATAGGCGGTTGTTACACCGTCCCTTATGTTTGAAACTCTATTGCCGACCGGATCGAAACTGTAGGTGGTATCAGAGAACGAATAGCCTGCCGGATAATCCACCCCGGTAAGCTGACTTATCTTATCGTAGCTGTAAGAGTGCGTGCCCTGAAGAGTGGCCATGGAAAGTGCATTATGGTTCTTGTCATATGTGTAGGCAAACTTAGACAGGACATCGCCGGCAGACGTCAAAGTAGTAGTTAGACTCGTCAATCTGTTGATCTCATCATACATATAATCCGGACGGGTGCCGTTTCCCAAATCGATGTATTTTCTTGTCGTTCTATCAATCCTATCAATATATGTGTAGTCCCCCAGGACATGGCCAAGGGCATTCTTTACCTGATCCAGACGATTCAGGGCATCGTAAGTAAAGGTCGTATAGTTCCCATCCGGATAGGTGAGTTTGGTCTTGTTGGCCATATTATCATATTCGTAACTCACTGTCTTGCCGTTTTGAATGGACTGAACCAGCCGGCTCAGCGCGTCATATGCGAACCCTACGGTACTGTCCTCATCAACAGCGGATGTAAGCCTGCCCAGAGCATCATACGTATATGTGGCATGTGACGCATCAGGATATGTCTTGGCGGTCAGCCTGTTCAGATTGTCATAGTTATATCCAATGGTATTTCCCTTTTGATCCGTTTTGGAAATCAGGCGACCGACCTTATTATAGGCATAGTTCACGGTTGAAGCATCGGGGTATTGGGTCTGGAGAAGGCGATTGAGATTATCATAAGTGTAACTGACCGCATTCCCTCCGGCATCGGTTGTTTTGGTCAAATGACCATTCGGGTCATATGTGTATTGGGTAGAGTGGTTTAGTGGATCAACTGTCTTAATCAGCCGGTCCAATTTGTCATAGTCGTAACTGGTAGTATTGCCCTCTCCATCCCTCACCGTCGCGAGGTTCCCGTTGGCATCATACGTAAGAAAAATCTGCTTATTCAGGATATCTGCTACGGTCGCTAACTGATCGTAATTGTTGTACGTATAAGTATATGTATATACAGTGACCGGGGACGGATCATACATCGGCGGCGGCAGCCAATCCATTGTACCTGTCAGGTTTCCGTTTGCGTCGTACTCCAGTTTTGTAATAACGCCCAATGCATTCTTACTGAGAATCAATTTGTTGAGTTTATCGTATTCATACTGGGTAGCGTTGCCGTTCCGATCCGTACTGGATGTGATGTTGCCGAGAATGTCGTAACTCAGACTAGTCTGCTTGCCCAGCGGATCGGTAATGACTGTAGCATAACCATATGTATCATAGCCAAAATGTGTTGTTCCTGCTGCATTTGTAATCGTAAGCAGATCACCACTGGCATTATAGGTGTAAGTCGTCTCATTGCCCGCAGCATCGGTCCTTTTCGTCAGATTGCCCTTGGCATCAGATTCAAAAAGTGTCACCCTGCCCAATGCATCTGTTATGCTCGCTACTTGACTGTAAGTAGGTTCATAAGTAAACTTGGTTACGCTTCCCTGTGGATCAGTGATAGTCAGCAGATTTCCCTTGGAGTCGTAGGTACAATTAGTCGTGTTTCCGTTCGGATCCGTAAAGCTGGTCATATTCATCTCAGCATCCCAGGTCCTGGCAGAGGTTTTGGAGTCTGGTGTTTGGGTCGTTGTTGGATTACCCGTGTCGTTGTAATAGTGATCGCTTCGATATCCTTTCGGGTCTGTGATTCTCGTATATTTTTGGTCAGGGAAGTAATAGAAATACCTATGAGCAGAAATGTCAGTTGGATCTTTTAATATCAAAGAGTTACACATGTTGAAGTGCCATACTTTCTCATTATTTCCCGCTGCGCTGCTCGAAGATTGTTATCTGTCACTGAGATCGTTCGTGTATATAACATGC
>JAZDGK010000013.1:0-9462 GCA_043806955.1 Pseudomonadota bacterium
GTTTGTTATATTGTCACGGGCAGGTCTTCTGACTTACGGATCTACCTAATCCCCACGCCTTCCCATTCGCCTGCGGCGAACAGTGGCCTTTGCAGTCCAGCGGATTTCCGTCCGAGTTATGCGGAGCACGCAGGGCGCTCAGTAACGCGCAGCTCGCAACCCCTAACTCGAAACCGAAATCACACGTGGGTTTCGTCCCCGAATACAGCGGCGGGACCGTTCCTGATTCGCACAGGATTCCCTTAGCACCGTGACGGATGCAAACATATAGACTTTCAGATAATGTTTTTGGGAAGGCAGCAGGGAGGGGATAGTACCTGTTCGTACATCCCCGACCGATAACGCACCCAAAAGCTTTAGCTGGAAGTCTATAGCAGGCAAGCCGAGCCCTGTCAATATAATTCAAAACAAGGGGTGCTAGTAGAAGTGGGACTGGATGTCAGGTCCCCTTTTATAGATTCAGGTCATGGTCATGTAGCACAGGCGCCTCGGCTGTGTCCCGAGCCTGACGGCAGGCACAGCCGAGGCGACTGTGCCACACTACACAGGAACGGATCAGGTCTTCTATCCACTCCCCCCACAACCATTATCTCAAAAATCCGACCTTGTGCCTTTAAGGCATCCTTTGTCCGACATGCACCGGACCTTGTATGACATGTGGCACAGCCGCCCTCGGCTGTGAACCGGCGTGATTTCACAGCCGAGGGCGGCTGTGCCACACAGATGTCTTTTCGATACCGACTTGATTCAACAGGCATTCGTATCAGCCCAGTCCCACTTCTACTTGCACCCCAAAACAAGGAATCAGCGTATTGACACAATTGTGGTACTCATCACTTCCCAGGAGCCGGCCGCAAGAGGGCGAAACAGCGTTCCCTCCGAATCCTCTGTCATTTCAGGCTTTGCGCCGGCTCCCCGGTCATTTCACACTTGACGTGCGGTCCGAATTTAGTATCATAAAAAGACCGAAGGAGGTGATTTTGATGGACCTGTCAAAGGATATAAAGCCGATTACCTATCTTAAATCTCACGCTGCAGACTTATTGAAACAGATTAACGAAACCCACTGTCCTGTTATTATCACACAAAACGGTGAACCCAGAGCGGTTTTGCAGGATCCCAAGAGTTATGAGACTATGCGGAATGCCTTGGGAATGCTAAAGCTTATCTCCATGGCTGAAGATGAGATCAAGAACAATAACGTCAAAACCCAGGAAGCGGTCTTTGAAACCTTGGAGAAAGCGTTGAATGACAAAAAGGCATAATGTTCTATGGGCCAATACAGCGGAAACCGATTTGGCCGGCATAATTGAATACATTGCGGATGACAGCCCATCCAACGCCCTGGAAATTCTGAACAAAATAAGAGACAAGGCATCGAGTTTCTACCATTCGCCCGAGCGGGGTCGTATCGTACCGGAATTCCAGGAGCATGGTATTCTGCAATACCGTGAACTTGTTGTCGCCCCGTGGAAAATCATTTACAGGATCACAGAGGACCACGTGTATGTTCTGTCTGTACTCGATTCACGTCAGAATATTCAAGATATCCTGTTTAGACGACTCATAAGCTCAAGGATATGAGAACTGCCGTGATGGGCCGCACAACGCTCGTCACGCCTCGCCGTACTCACCGGCTCACCGGGCTGGACCAAGCTAACTCTCTGGTTTGTCGCGATAAACATTCCAGAAGCGAGTGTTTTCAGAGTTTAGAACCTCGTTTTGTGGTCCAAAATCGGTGCCATAATAACCGGTGAAACCCTCGAATTCATATACACCGTCTGCTTCCCTTGGAACCCAATGCCCTTGAGTCATATGCACCAGACATTCGAATTATATTGGGCCTTTCTGAAGATTGTTTGAATACTGTACAAAAGGTCGTGAATTCCTCAGGCCGATAACTGAGAGTCCCGTCTCCGTGTACACCGAAAACGGAGTACTTTCTTATTTGCTCATAAATATTGCTGATGCTGCTCCTGTAATCTGTGACTTCAGTGGAATTGTTACCGGAGTCAGCGATAATCTGGACGTATTGCCGGACGCAATCATAATGGGGACTTCAACTATTGCAGGCAGTTTTGAGTACGATACGGATGCACCATCGGAAGGCTTGTGGTCAGGCGAGTATCCTTATTACAAAATGAAGAGTTTTGAAATCATCATTGATAATATACACCAGTGGAATGCGCTTGAACCGGATATCGTCGTTGCAAATGCATCCAGGCCTTATGATTGGGACGGAATGAAAATTGCGAAGTACGGCATTTATGGCACTTTTCCCTACGTTGCGGATCCTAATATACGTTGCGAGATGGATATGCATTTTGAGGACAGCACGGGTACTGCACTGGATTCCTCAGCCTTACCCACGTCCATTAGCCTCTCGGACTGGGAATCAGTATTCTGTGACTTGACGGCTGAAGGCACATACCGAATACACGGCGAGATTACGGCATTAGAGCCCCGCACAGTGCCGGTTCCCGGGGCAGCATACATGCTCGGCTCCGGCCTGCTTGGCTTGATAGGACTTCGGAAAAAGCTTGAATACAAATAAAGGGCAAGTTCACACCTGAATCAGCCCGTTTCACGTAAACAAGGATCCAGGCAGAATTGCTGGACGGATTTGGAATACCGGGGGGCTTTTACGTCCGGAAGAAGGATGTACACGGTCGAGAGTACGCCTCAGCACGGCCTGTCACGCGACGTATGGCTCCTTGATCCGATCAAACTTCATGGTGGACAAGTCGAGTGTGACGTAAGTGAACTCATCAAGCTGGCCGGGCTGGATGCACATGGTGCTGCCGACTCTTGCATACCACCGTCCTGTGACCTCGGGAGATTCATGGATGTGACCATGGAGGGAGAGCCTTGGCTGATGTTTCCTAATGAAGTTGTAGACGGCCTCTGATCCTACTTCTGCACCATGGCCACATTTGTCCAATCCCATTCTGGATGGGGGCATGTGGATTACGTACACGCTTTTTGCCATATCCTTGGGGTGTGGCAATCGGGCAAGTTCCTCTTCTATGGTGGGAAGAGTTCTCGCGTAGGCGAACCAATCATCTATTTCTTGCCATCCATTAGCCGCAGACAGGAGTCCTTTCCCGAACTGCTCTTGGAAAACATAGTCATCGGTGTCTATCCTGCATCTGTCCTTGAGCCGGAACGGATAATCAACTACCCAGTTCATACCTATGAATTCGTAACCTCCAAGTTCAAATCTGCGTTGGGCCAGGCAGACCACGGAGGAATACTTATTGCAAATGTCCTCAAAGAGCTGATCAAAGACTCTAAGATCATCGTTTCCCAGATAGCACATGTAATAGATGCCTGCGGAATTGAATCGTGCAAAGTGATAGTTGAGGTACGTAGTAATGAATTCGCCCTGTCCAAACGGATCATTAGTCGCGGGTAGCATATCACCGCCATTGATGACTGCATCTGCGCGAAACTCTTTTGCCGCCTCGAATAGACGCTCATACTTCCACCTGACTCCATGCAAGTCCGTTACAAACAACAATTTCAACCGAGAATTCCTCCAGAACACGCTGTCTGCCGCGCCCGTTATCTATTACGCATGACGGAATTAGTCACTAAGGAAAAATATTGGCGCATTATCCGGCAAGACTTTTATTTCATTAACGCGGCGCTGTCTTGTTTTCCAGCGTTTTGAATTTTCCGTTTTTGGGGCATTCGAATTTGTTTCGGATTTCGGATTTTGAGTTTCGGATTTCCGGCTTGTCCGGGTTAGGATCAGGCGCTCGCTTGTATGTGTTCCCTCAATCCCCTGCCAGATTCGAAATGACAACCCAAAACCGACCGGCTGGCGCTAACCGAAATGCAGGCACAGTGTGCCCAAAACGGCATCTTAGCAGACGGCTTTTGGTTCCAATAAACAGCTTTTGACGGTTCTAAAGTGGGCGGAACTACGCTTAAAACCGTTATTTTTCGGCCTTTCACGCCGGCAACACGGGTTCAAATCCCGTTGGGGACGCCAATATTATAACGTGCAATCAGTTAATTGGGGATGGGCGTTTTTGACGCCACCGGCCGTCTGAAGAGTAAACGGCTCTTCAGACGGCTTTTTTCTTTTCTGCCGACATAAACACCATTCTCTCTGCGCTCCAACACCTGCACGGCCGACCTCAGGTCAGACAACAGATATGTATACTTTTCGGTTGTGGACAAGTTCTTATGCCGCAGGACAAGTTGGATTTTCTTGATAGGCACCCCCTCATCAGCCGGAATTGAAGCCGTGAGGCGCCTGATGGCATGTATACCGAAATGTCTCACTCCCGCAAAATCCTCGAAATAGAACGACTATTCCAAGGAGCCCGTCGGACTTAGGGGATCGTCGCGAGGGAAGTGGAGGACGAGACCAAATATTCACGAATTTGAGGCGCATAGTGTTGCTATGCCACGAAACTTCGGGGATATTTGGGCCGTCATCCCACTTCCCGCAGTAGATCATCGTAAGTCCGACAGGCTCCTCCGGTTTTGCAGTCTCGGATCGAACAAATCCGACCTGAATCTGAGCGCCTAAAATGCCAATTTACTTCTGAGCAAGCCCTTAGGGACGTGGAAATAAATAATCATCCCATCTTGCTTGTCTTTTGATTCGGCTTCTGTGTCGCATCAAGAGTTACATATCCCGATATGCGCCCCTTGATGCGCCTTGAATCCGAACCAAAATCCAGCGCAATATTGGGACACTTATTTATTTCCACGTCCCTTATGTACTAACAGGTTTAGCTGCATACCGGGATTTCCGAAAGATAACCAGACGGCCCATTCCGGTGAATCGGCCACCGATTCCGGAACAATCCGGCCACCGGCATTTTGCGAACGTAGTTTGAGACAAGGGTGCGGACTCACCGTCACGAGCGCAACGGACCGCCGTGTATGCCATCCACAAATTTACCTCCCCCAATTCATTCGGGTCAATTCGTGCCATTCGTAGTTGCCCTTAATTCCTTTGCGCTCAATCAAAACCATGATTAACACTGGAAGTTCCGAAGGATAGCCGGAAAGTTCTTGACATTTCAGTTTGGAATTTGAGACAAGGGTGGAGTACTCACCGCCACGGGCGCAAAGGACCGCCACGTCTTCTTTTGAATACTGATACATGCTTGCCTCTGTGTCCTGTGTGGTGAAAGCCGTTTTTCATAGCGCATCGTTGCGCACTCTGCGGTGAAGAACGTCTTTCCGCCACGTTTCTCGTATGAAGAGGCTCCGGAAAGAATCGTCACACCGGTGGAAACCGGTGTCAAGGAGTATCTTGATTTGCTTGAAATTACTGGATTCCGGGGCCGGGATGACAAGCCGTGAGCCATGAAAGTGAAAGAAGTGGGCAACGTCCCCCAGGTTTTCCCGGACCGCGCTTTTGGCGGCTTCTGGAGCGCTTGATGCCGGACTTTGCGGAGCGAAGGCGAAGACTGAATACTTTTGCGGACTTGTAATCGGGTTTAGGCCAATAGCAACTACATCGGAGCAGAGAATAGAGTTGACACGCAAGCGTCTTTATACTACCTTTTTGGGTAGTATATGACGCCTCTTACAAAGAGACAGAACGAATTTATTAAGTATCTCCGAGACATTCAGAGATCTGGAGAACCATCTCCGACCATTTCGGAACTATCCCGGCACTTTGGTTTTCGAAGCACTCGATCCGCCAGGGATCACCTGAAAGCCCTTGAACGCAAAGGGTTTATTCAAAAGGATGCCAACAAGGCTCGATCCATTCGAGTGATTGAAAGTACTGATATAGAGCCGCAGTCTGTTAGCATCCCATTAGTCGGTTCGATACCCGCGGGTTATCCTGAAGGCAGGAATCAGAGAGTTGAGAGGTTTGTTCACATCGACATGGACAGCATCGGTTTTGTGCCTGGGGAAAGCTGTTACGCGTTGCGAGTTACCGGCGATTCAATGATTGGCAAAGGAATCTACGAAGATGACATAGTCATCGTGGACGGCTCAAGGGAACCGAAAGAGGGTGATATCGTGGCGGCATTGATTGACAATGAGTCCACCCTGAAAACCCTTGTGCGAAAAAACGGCGAAAGTTTTCTGAAACCGGAGAACCAAAACTACCCCGACATGATTCCGGCAAACGAGTTGGTATTGCAGGGTGTCGTCAGAACAGTAATCCGAAATGTCTGCTGAGGATGGGAAGAGTGACGCAGGGAATTGAATCACCATGTCGCAACTTGCTGGAGGCGCATGCTCAACCGCCGGAAGGCATACGATTCTACTCTTCGCTTGGTGAGATTCTCGCCGATTCAACCCTCAGCGCATATTCTCATCTCTTGACCAGGGCATGGCATGATTTCGAGCTTACCGGCGTCGTCTGTGTTGATGGTATCCCGACTCTCTATCTCCGTTTTTTTTCGCAGCGCCTAAAACCTGAACAGGCAGCAGAATATCATCGGCTGTTCTGGAACCAAGGCGTGGCAACAATTCTTGTCCTGGTTGATCCCGTTACCGTCCGCCTCTATTCAGGGTTGGCAGTTCCTGCAAAGCCGGGGCACGGGGCAGAGGACGAAAAAAGTCTGATCGAAACCCTCTCCCTGACAGACTATGCCCTTCGTGTCCGGGAGTTTTATCTCCAACTGGCTACCGGCCAGTATTATCGGGACCGCCCTGACAAATTCGATCCGAAACAGTCCGTTGACACCTACCTGCTCAACGATCTCGCAGCTATCCGTGATGCCATCACGACAGGTTCTGAGAAACTCAACTATCCGGAGGCACATGCCTTTCTGGCCAGGGTGCTTTTCACCTGCTACCTGATTGATCGTGGCATTATTGATTTGGCCCATTACGAGTACTGCGCCTGTAACGCCGGAGCGAAACTGGTTGATTTGCTTGAACAGCTTGGCACAGTCGCTGCCAAGGATATCTTATACCGTCTTTTTGATGACCTGAAAGACAAGTTCAATGGCAGCATGTTCGATCACAGCACCGCAACTGAAAGGGAATGCATTCGGGAAAGCCATATCGAACTTCTGATAAAGTTTCTCCGCGGAAGTGATGTCAGAAAGGGTCAACTCACCCTTGGCTTCTGGGTATAC
Source organism: Pseudomonadota bacterium (assembly GCA_043806955.1). Lineage (GTDB taxonomy): Bacteria > Desulfobacterota > QYQD01 > QYQD01 > JAZDGK01 > JAZDGK01. The sequence goes on from JAZDGK010000013.1 coordinate 7,071, forward strand.
GATTTCAAGTGGATCCCGGTGGAAACGATCAGTGCCATTTACGAGGATTTTCTTGCCAAGGAAGATGAAAAGGCCAAGCAGCAGACCGGCGCCTTTTACACCCCCAGATTCTTAGCGGAAACAGTTCTCGATATTGCCGTGCAGGGGCATGTCGATTGGGAATCAAAACGTTTTCTTGATCCCGCCTGTGGCTCCGGCATTTTTCTTGTGGCTGTTTTCAACCGTCTTGCCGCTCGGTGGCTGGCCAGACATCCTGAGGGCGCCTATGAGGAAAAGGCCGCAGCCCTGCTCGCTATCATGCGCGACCAGCTTTGCGGTATCGATACCAGTCCGACTGCCTGTCGTATTGCCTGTTTCAGCCTGTACCTGGCGTTTCTGGATCGTTTCGATCCCCCTGATATCGCTGAATATGTTGAACGGACCGGTCGGAAACTGCCGAGAATCCTTTTGTCAGCCGAAACCGGTATTCCTGACCCTGACTTCCCGGTAATTCTGCAGGAGGACTTTCTGAACCCGTCCCGACCACTGCCCCGGCAATTCGGGTATGTTGTCGGAAATCCCCCCTGGATCGGTCGGGGCAAGGAGCAGATAGCCCAGCATTTTGCCTTGCAAATCCCCGAATATTTGGATCATCAGGGCAGGGCCTGCATTCTCCTGCCATCCAAGGTGCTCCTCAATCAAACCTCCAACCAATTTCAGACGCAATGGCTCAAGTCGATCACCCTGGAGAAGATTGTTCAGTTGGCGGACTACAGATTCATCCTCTTCAAGAACGCCAAATGCCCGAGCATTATCGCCCGGTTCACCGCCGCAACGCCGGACGTTGAAACGCATGGAGTGGACTACGAGACTCCAAAAGTCCGTAGAATCGACCTCCGGGGGGGAGTTATTCCGGTGGCTCCGGCGGACAGGAAATGGATTCCGTTACGCGAATTGCTGCAGGCCGCCGGCAAGAACAAGGTGCCGATCATCTGGAAGAAACACATCTGGGGCACGCCAAGGGATAATAAGTTTTTGAGTCATTTGATCGAGATGCCAGAATTGGGGGAAATTGCAGGAGCTCCGAAAGAAAAGAAGCGGTGGATAAAAGGACAGGGTTTTCAGCCTGATTCTCGAGGAACCAGCCCCGATCCCAAGAATCCATGGTGGGATTCATCTGATTTATATGTCAGTGCTGGTGGGAATATCCCAAGCCTCTTGTTGATACCAGGTGATTGCCAGCCTGTTGGCGACCGTTTCGCCAGTCTACATAGACCACGAGATCGAAGGATATACAAACCACCCCTTGTTCTTATTAGCCAGGGGATCGGAAAAGGTGCTTTGCCAAAGGTTGTTTATTGTGATTTTCCCGTACTTTTTCAAGATTCTCTTCAATCCATAGCGGGTCCGCCGGAAGATGAAGACTTGCTGCTATTCCTGGCTATGTATCTCAGATCCAAACTGGCCAGATACTTCCTCTTCCACACCTCCGCAAACTGGGGCACGGAAAGAGATAAAGTCCACTTGAATGAACTACTTCGCCTGCCTTTCCCCTTGCCCGGCAGCGAGGACGCTCCTCCCCACGCGGAAGAAATAGTGCGCACCATAGCCGACAAGGCACGATCGTTGAAAAAGAGAATTGAGAAGGAATTTGCCGATACAGCATCCGCCGATAAGCTCAAACTTTCAGGTACCTCGCAGAGAATGGTATCCGCACGCCGCAAGAAGGATGTTGATGCCTTGCAGACTGAAGTGGAGCCACTGATTTTGCAGTATTTCGACCTCATAGATCAGGAGATTATGTTGATCGAAGACACTGTTGAGGTCTTCATTGAAAGCGCAACGCCTCACAGTGTGGATTCTTCCGTTCCTGCCTTGGAACCGATCCACAACAATACTCTGCCCACGTATCAAGCCGGAATTTCGGTCTATGCAGATGCCCTTACCGACACACTGAACAGTTGGGCGGAGCAAGCATCGGGAACAGTTCGTGTTTCAGCCACCGGCGGCATTGATGACCGGGCCGGTTTGGCCTCCGTTACCCTGGAGCAAACCCGCCAGGTCCTTTCTTTCAAAAGGAAAGATGTGCCCGTGTCATTGGGAGATGCCCTTGCCCAACTGCAAAACACCTCGACACAGAGGGCTGGCCGCCTTGATTATCTGCGGGGCATCATCTGGTTCGACGAAAAGCGCATCCGTATTGTAAAACCGTTGGCTGTCGAATTCTGGACAAAAACGGCCGCACTCAATGACGCGGCTGAAATCTATGCCCAAGTCGCAATGGCGCGTGAAGCAACCCGGAGGAGTTGACTTGAGCGTAGAAGACAGTATCCCTCTCTTTCCCTCTGATGAGATCCCCCGTATCCTCGATATGGTGTTGATGTACGCCAGTACGGTCAAAAAGAAGCACGAA
>JAZDGK010000014.1:0-2155 GCA_043806955.1 Pseudomonadota bacterium
CTGGTTCAATCCCCCCCGCTGGTTTAATCTTGCAGATTGAACCATAATGTTAACGACTGGTTCAGGCGGTAAGCCGAACCGAACCAGCACAGGGAGCATGGTGCGCGCGGGCGAACTGCCATTTTGGGTAAGATAATTTACCCAAGGAGGTCCATGAGGCAGGAAGCCGCGATCCTTCAATTTACCCTTTACAAAGGTTAATAAATTAGTTATATGTAACCTCCCAGGAGGTACAAATGCAGAAGGATATTTTCAAGCGACTCATTGCCGATTCCCAGGAGAAGGACCTCTCCCAGGTCATGGACCGGGATATTGAAATCCCTTTCGATTCAGGCAAGATCATATCCCTGATCGGCGTGCGCAGAAGCGGCAAGACCTATCTTCTCTATTCGATCATCGGCAAACTCAGAAAAACGGCAGGTCCGCAGAACATTGTCTATATCAATTTCGAGGACGACAGGCTCTTCCCGCTGGACCTGAAGGATCTCGATACGCTGCTCGATGCCTATTATGAACTGTACCCCGGCAAGAAGAACGAAAAAGTCTATTTCTTCTTTGACGAGATTCAAAATGTTCAGAATTGGGAGAAGTTCGTCAGGCGGCTGTACGATACGGAAAACTGCGCCATCTTTCTAACCGGGTCATCGGCAAAATTGCTGAGCCGCGAGATTGCCACCGCGCTGCGGGGGAGGACCTTAAGCTACGAGGTGTTCCCCCTTTCATTTCGTGAATTCCTGAGATTCAAGGGGACCAAGGCGGACAGCCACTCCTCGAAGGCCCGGGCCATGATCCGGAATGCCTTCTCCGACTATCTGACCAGAGGGGGATTTCCGGAGCTGATAAATTACGATCAGGCCGTATTAACCAAGACCCTGCAAGAGTATATTGATCTTATCGTCTATCGGGACATAATCGAACGGTTCGGTGTTTCCAACACTTTTCTCCTCAAGCGTCTGGTCAAATTCTGCTTCGTCAATATCTCGACGCTGGTGAGCCTGAACAAACTCTATAATGATTTCAGGTCCGAGGGGCTTAACATTTCACGCAATACGGTCTATGAATACATTTCCCATCTCGAGGATGCCTTTGCCCTGTTTACCGTTCCCGTATACGCGCAATCCCTGCGTGAACAGTGGCGGAATCCGAGGAAGATTTACGCTGTCGATGTGGGGTTCAAGACGGCGATGGACTATCCTTTTACCCCGGATAGGGGCCGGGTTTTTGAAAACATCGCCTTTCTTGAATTGAGAAGAAAGGCGGGAGGATCGGCTATCTTAAGGACCGGCAGGAGGTTGATTTTTATTATACCAGGGACGGCAAAGAGTTGCTCCTGAATGTTTGTTACGACATGGCGCTCCCGGCGACGCGGGACAGGGAGGTGAAAGGCCTGACCGACGCCATGAAAAGACTTTCACTGGGAGAGTCGCTGATCGTGACGGCAGAAGCCAGCGAGATCATCGACACGGAAGCAGGCCGGATTACCGTTTTGCCCCTGTGGGAATGGCTGCTGGGAGGATAATGGCAGGAAGGATGAATCATTCAAAGGATGTCAAAATGACAGCTTTTTTTGTAAACCGATCCGGAGCAGCCACGCAAGTATTTTGACGAACAGGCGCTCAATGAGTTGAAAACCTCGATTGAGAAGCATGGAGTATTGCACCCGGCGCTTGTGCGTTTGGGAAACGACGGCGGCTTTTTCCTGGGCTCAGGCGAACGGCGCTATCAGACGTCCAAGCTGGCCGGTTGTGCTACCATTCCGGCGGTTCTGACCGACGGCGAACCGGCGGAGATATCCATTATCGAGAATCTGTTGCGGGAGAACCTGACTGCCATTGAGGAAGCGGAGGCCATCGAGCGGCTGCGGGCGTTGCACGACTACGCCCTGAGCGATCTGGCCACGGCCCTTGGCAAATCAGATTCGACCCTTTCCGAAATTCTCTCGCTCAATAAACTACCGGCAGAGGTAGAGGATGACTGCCGTAATGATCCCAAGGCGGGGAAGAGTATTCTCGCGCTCATCGCCCGCCAGAAGACCTCGGAAAAGATGACCGCTCTTTACGTCAAGTATAAGGAGAGCGGCCTTACCCGTGGCGAAATCAGAAAGAAAACGGTAAAACCGAAACCGGCTGATGCTCCGGTAGACCTGAATTTTGTT
>JAZDGK010000015.1:0-19048 GCA_043806955.1 Pseudomonadota bacterium
ACCAATCGAAATCTGTTGGGGGGTAGTGAAAAATCATATAGCCAGAAATTGTGACTTCACAATGAAGAATCTGATCAAGCAACTTGATAATGGGTTCGAGAAAGTCACAGCAGAAACCTGCTCCAAGATAATCGCAAAAAATCGTAAAGTTGAAGATGAATTTTGGGCAGATGATTTACAATTTGATTCGCAAGAAATTGGGTAAAATTGGTATCAAGTCATCTGCTACGAACTATAGTGTATGCGGCTCCTCCATTTATGGTTATGCTGCCGGCTGGAGCTTCGGTATCCGCGGCCTCTGACAAACATGGGAGAGACAAGGCCCAGGTAACAAAAAGGCAAAACAATAATAGAACAAACAGCCCTTTCCGGTTTACTCTGCTTTCCATTTTCCCCCCCGGCATCTTTGATGCCCTCTAAGACACCATCCATTCAATTTCACTCACCCGACTTCAGAACTCTCTATGATGAGCCGGTGTTCAGACAGTGTCCCGCAACGAATTGCAACATTCATACCGGGCGGCACACGGTGTCGCGGCTATAGCAGAATTCAGAATCTATCGCCGCCCAAGGAAGCTTCAGTGACAAGCGTCGAGTCCGCGTGTAGCGACGGTGGAAGGAAAGTGCCAAGGTCACGGAACGTGTTTTCCGTTCCAGTGGAATATTCTTTCCATCACCCAAACGCACAGACTTCCGGCTTTGCGGGTAACCCTGATCTACAGAACAAACACCGGGATCTTTGCGGAAAGCGGCCCGGAGATTTCGCGTTGAATGAAACAAAAACTACGGTATCACGACCTTCAGAACTCCTGATTCCACACAGCACTATTTCGCCATAAGCCGTTGAAGTTGGCACAGTACCTCAGCCCCAACCAAGACGTCATTCGGATTTTGATCTGCCACCTGGCTTCGGATGGTCTCAGGAAGGACAGGCGAGACGCCTGTCCGATTGGGAGTTTTTCCGGATGGCCGGATCGCCCGAACCTGGTATCAGATCAAAATCCGTGACATCAGGAGTTCTGACCTTACTCTGGATCTTTTGACTTCAGGGTTACACACCTGGTAGGAAGGCATGACCTTTGCCCATAGGTAGTACCGGGGAATAACTCAAGGCTGTTAAGCGGATCCTCTTGAATTCGGAATACAACTTCCTCTCCACCATCCCGGGGGAAAGGATCGATGTGAGGGGGGAACCGGCTCGGTCAGGCCCCATCACCCTGCCCTCTCCCCTGAAAACGGGGGCGAGGGGAAGATAATTCGGGCGACTCATGTTGCCATGGAGGACTTATGGGTAAAGGGCAGAGCTAGGCAGGTGTTTTCGACGCAAAGCCCAAGTCCGACAGACTCCTACGATACTCAAACCGCGAGGATTGATTACGGACTCAACAATACTTGTCGACTGACTATCCCTGACTTGTGCGAGAAGAAACGTTCTTGCCCGGGCTCATGCCTGTAGAATTCTGGCGGCCTTTCAGCTTGATACCTTCTGGTTGTGTAAGAAGCAAGTTGAAAGTCTGATTTGCACAACAGTCACTGTTACAACGGACAAGGCATGCAGGGGACGAACGAAAAGCCGTTCTTCTTGAAAGCGAGGCTCTTGCAAAGGTCTTATGGTCCGCATTCTCGTCATTCCGGCCCCGTGTCAAGCGCGGGGTAAACTCCAGCCGGAATAAAGTAATTTCACGCAGTAGTAACGTAGGGTGGGCACAGCTTTATCGTGCCACCAATGTTAGCGGCGGTCCTTTTCCTTCGGGGGCGGGAGGACGGGAAAATTGGGCTGAGGCTGTTTGGTAGGGCCGAAACGTTATGTAAAAGGCTGCGGAAACCGTGACAGAGTAGTATCCCGGCACGGTTTGTTGCCTCGCCGATTACATCAACGTAGATGGTTAGAGCCCAAGGACTACGTGTTCCGTTTACCTTGAGAGCCTCTTGCAAGACGTCCTCTTTTGCCGCACCCTGTAAAATGATTGTCCCTGACTTCTTGCCCCGCGATGCCTGGCAGGCTTTTGGGCTTCGCATTATTCCCAACGTGCCATGGGCCTATTTAACAGGGCAAGTCTCTGCGTCAGGCTCAGATTTCAATCCTCACCAGGCTGGGAAGCTAGGAAGCTAGGAAGCTGGGAGGCCGGGAAGCTGAATCGTTGGGGGTTGGCTCGCAGCCTTCCGGCTTGCCAGCGTCCCAGCATTCAAGCCTTCCAGCTTTTGAAGGTTAAAATCTTCGCCTTCCTTGACCTTGGGCCAAATTGAACATTTTGCAGGAGGCTCTTGAGAATGGGATTATTTTGCGGAATCAGCGTTCTTTCTGTAAGCTTCGAGAAAGGTTACTATCTCCCGCTCAAACCGCTCGAAATCAGGCAGATTTGTGGTAACAATGCGGTGAAGTTCCGCTGGCGTGATTTCCCGATAGAAGTGAACCATTCTGTTCCTGTATCCAGCCATAATGTACAATATATCCGAAAGATCCCGTGTGATAATCTCTTTTTCTCCAAGCTCCCTCGCTATACTTTTGTATTCCAGCTCTTTTGATCCGTACGTTTTGGCCAGAATATGCCTGCCGATATCAAAAACGGCCTCCAGACTCCGTCTCAAATAGCTTTCCACGAAAGGGGGGTTCTTCTTGTCGGACAGGAATTCGTCCAGAGTAATCGTTGAGAACGGCTTCAATTCCTGAAGACACGACTCTATGAACCTGAGAAGCTCAAGAATGCGGGTGGTATTCAAACTCGATATAACCATCTTTTATAGCTTCCATTACTTCTCGATCGAATACTTTTTGTTTGAACAGCAAATCCTCAGCCTGCTTCATAATCCGTTCTTCAAATTCATCCGCCAAGCGTTCGTCGCATGTGTATATCTTTATTCCCTTGATTATTTCATATTGGAACAAGCTGCTCACTTCATGCATGAATACCAGATCCAAAACAAAAGGCTCAAAAAGCTTTGAAATTTCCAGATATATTTTGCCATAGACCCCGATGGGCGAAGTCGGACAGGTTTTGAACGTAACAGCGATATCGAGATCAGAGTACGCCGACTGTTCGATCGGTTCACCCTGCAAATAGCTCATGCCTTGTTCTGCTTGAGAGCCGAAGAGATAGACAGAAAGAAAACTGAACCGCTCGGCTATGTCTCTTATTCTTGGTTCCTCTTTCATTCTCGCATCGCCATTCATATGTAAATATCACGCATGCAATCGAACAGCAAGCATTATATGAGTCCCAAATCCACCGCCTAATCTGACTCGAAAACGTGGGTTCCAATGGGATGATGCTAAGCTGCTCCCGGTGGGGCGGTCAGCGTCTCCCAGACGTCTTCGACAAGAAGCGGATTGAAGGCACGGACGACATGGACGTTGAATCGCTGCTCGCCGTTATAAAAGACCGCGCCCGCGGTAACGCGTTTGATTCCCAGCGCCTGAAATCGCTCCAGCCCCTTGACGAAATCCAAGAAAAACGTACCGGCGGACTTGATTTCAACCGGGGTGATCACGCCCTTTTCCCTGATGAGCAAGTCGACCTCGTTGCCGTGGGAGTCGCGGAAGAAATATGCCTCCGGCCTGATTCCTTTATTGAGCGCGCCCTTTATGATGTCCACGACAACAAGGTTCTCGTAGTGACTGCCGCGCAAGGGATCGCGAGACGCCTGTTCCTCTGTATGAATACCCCGCAGAAAAACGGCGGCAGTTCGAAGAGGACATAAGAGGCTTTCAGCACGCTGAGCCAGTTCCTGATGTAAGGGTATGTGAAAAGAATCCGGTAATTTCCATCCGGAAACCTGGTCTTCCGGATGGAGCTGTCAGCAGTCGGCTGTCAGCGTTCAGTTTAAGGGACTCGGCCGAAAATAATTGTTCCAGATGGCGCAGGATTTTGGTTCGTATTCAAGGCGCATCTAGGAGCCTGTCGGACTTAGGGGATCGTCACGAGGATTTGGAGGAACTAGACAAAATATTCACTATTTTGAGGCGCATTGTTTTGCTATGCAACGAGTCTTCGGGTATATTTGGGCCGTTCCCCCCACTTCCGTAGTAGATCATCCCTAAGTCCGACAGGCTCCTAGGGGCGCAGGCGCTGCCTTGACCCGCAAATACTCCAAGGTCGGTAATATAGACTTCCAGATAACGCTTTTGGGTGCGTTAGGGTCTGTCACGGAATAAGTTGCGCAATTCTGAGTGCTGAGGCGTCCGTCCGGCAAGGCGCGAGGAGGGCGCATACCGTGAGTATGCAACCGACGAGCAACGCAGCCGGACGGGATGGATCGGCGCTCAGAATGCTCAAGTTACTCCGTGACAGACCCTTATTGGTCGGGGATGTACGAACAGGTACTATCCCCCTCCCTGCTGCCTTCCCAAAAACATTATCTGAAAGTCTATATGATGTTAACCCGCAACTCGTAACGCGCAACCCGAACATCGATTGCGAGTACGAGCACGAAGTAAAAACGGGACTTTTGCAAGAGACTGATATGGATAATAAGATTTTTATCTTTGATACTACTCTGCGAGACGGAGAACAATCACCGGGCGCAAGCATGAACGTAAGCGAGAAGGTGCGCATAGCGCACCAGCTCGCAAAATTGAATGTGGACGTAATAGAAGCCGGATTCCCGGTAGCCTCCAAAGGCGACTTCGAAGGTGTGAGCGCCGTCGCCAGGGAGATAGAAAACATCCAGATTGCCGCCCTCGCACGTGCCAATGCCGGCGACATAGACAAGGCGGCAGAGGCATTGAAAGCGGCAAGGCGCCCCCGAATACACACTTTTCTCGCCACTTCCGATATTCATCTTAAGTACAAGCTGAACAAGAGCCGCGAACAAGTGCTGGAGATGGCCACTGAGGCCGTGAAATACGCCCGGCGCTTTGCAGACAGCGTGGAATTTTCCGCCGAGGACGCCTCCCGGAGCGACATCGATTTTGTTTGCCGGGTCTTTGGTTCCGTCATAAGAGCCGGGGCGACAGTACTTAACTTCCCGGATACCGTCGGATATGCCATTCCGGACGAATTTGGGAAGAAGATAAAGTACGTGATGGAAAATACCCCCGGCATTGAGAATGCAGTGCTGAGCGTACATTGCCACAATGACCTCGGGCTGGCTGTGGCTAATTCCTTGGCTGCCATAACGAACGGCGCGCGCCAGGTCGAGGTTACCATAAACGGAATCGGTGAGAGGGCGGGAAACACTGCGTTAGAAGAGCTGGTTATGTCGATTCGTACACGAGCCGATGTACTTGGGGTACAAACCGACATAATTACCGAGCACATCTGTGCTTCAAGCCGGCTTGTAACGATGATCACCGGTGTCCCTGTTCAGCCGAACAAGGCCATTGTCGGGGCGAACGCTTTTGCCCATGAAGCGGGAATACACCAGGACGGCGTGCTCAAGGAACGCAGCACATACGAAATCATGAATCCCTGCACAATCGGGCTGGATAAGGGCAGCCTTGTGCTCGGGAAGCATTCCGGACGCCATGCCTTCAAACAAAAGATTGAAAAGCTCGGGTACAAGCTGGGAGAAGAAGATCTCGCCCGTGTTTTTCAACGTTTCAAAGACCTTGCGGACAAGAAAAAAACGGTTTTTGACGACGATATCGAGGCGCTCGTAGCCGACGAGGTGCTGCGGGGCAAAGATAGGTACAGCCTGGTTTACCTGGGGGTTACCACCGGCAGCGCTGCCGTGCCGACAGCCACGGTCCAGATTGAGATCGATGGCGAGCTCCATCAGGAAGCGGAGTTTGGAGTGGGGCCCATCGATGCAACTTTTAATGCCATAATGAAGACAACCAAAACCCAGGGGAAATTGCTCAGGTTTGCTGTTAATTCTATAACCGGGGGCACCGATGCCCAGGGAGAAGTCACGCTCCGCTGGGAGGAAGAGGGACAGGTGGTTGTAGGTCAGGGAGCGGATGCGGACATAATCACTGCGAGTGCCAAGGCCCTTCTGAACGCCCTGAACCGGCTGGAATATTTGAAGAAAAACCCGGTAAAGTCACTTTACTGACGCGATCAGGTTCTCCTGCCGGCATATAGCCGGTCTGAAGGACAGGCCATCATCGCCTGTCCTTTTTTAGTAATTAGTTTCCATTCGGAAACCCATGGTTTCCGGATGGAGCGTTCAGCTATCAACACTCAGCTTAAGATGTTGTTTCTTTTGTTTTTCATCTGATGGCTGAAAGCTGACAGCTTGAAGCTGGAAACGGCAGTTCCCCGGGTGAAACTAAATCAGGAAGGAATGTGTCAAATGGGCATGACTATTACTGAGAAAATACTGGCGCGTGGCGCAGGGCTGCCCGAGATCAAGCCGGGACAGCTTGTCGATGTTCAGATAGATCTGGCTCTTGGCAACGATATTACCGCGCCGCTGGCCATAGAAATAGTTCGCAATGCAGGGATCAAGGAAGTATTCGACCGCGAAAAAGTGGCCTTGGTTCCGGATCATTTTGTCCCCAACAAGGATATCAAAGCAGCAATGCAGGCGAAACTCCTGAGAGATTTTGCGAAAGATTTCAGCATAACCAATTATTTCGAACTCGGAGAGATGGGGATCGAGCACGCGCTCCTGCCGGAAAAAGGTCTGGTTCTTGCCGGAGACATTGTGATCGGGGCCGACAGCCACACCTGCACGTACGGAGCACTGGGAGCTTTCGCCACCGGTGTGGGGAGCACCGATCTTGCAGCCGCCATGATAACCGGCAGAGTCTGGCTGAAGGTGCCTGAATCGCTAAAATTCATCTACTACGGTAAGCGGAAACCATTTGTCTCGGGAAAGGATCTCATTTTGTACACGATCGGCCGCATCGGGGTCGACGGGGCTCTCTATGAGGCAATGGAGTTTTCAGGCGAATCCGTTTCAGATCTTACAATGTCGGACCGTTTTTCCATGGCCAATATGGCGATTGAGGCGGGCGGGAAGAACGGAATCTTTGCTCCGGACAACGTGACTTTAGAATACATGAAAGGTAGGAGCAGCAGGCCGTATCGAAGTTATGAAAGCGATAAAGACGCGACTTACAGGGCGGTTCATGAATACGACGTTTCAAAGATCGAGCTTCAGGTCGCCTTTCCTCATCTTCCTTCCAACGTAAAGGGGATATCCGAGGTGGGGCAGGTGGCGATCGACCAGGCAGTGATCGGTTCCTGCACCAACGGCCGGCTGGAGGACCTGGAAATCGCGGCTCAAGTGCTTCAGGGACGAAAAATAGCTCCAAACGTGAGACTGATCATAATACCTGCAACTCCGCTTATATACAGGCAGGCCATGAAAAAGGGTCTTTTCGACATCTTTCTGGAAGCGGGCGCAGTAATAAGCCCCCCCACTTGCGGGCCATGCCTGGGAGGGCACATGGGGATTCTGGCCAAAGGCGAAAGGGCAATAGCTACGACAAACAGAAATTTTGTCGGGCGAATGGGGCATCCGGAAAGCGAGGTTTATCTAGCCGGACCGGCCGTCGCAGCAGCGTCCGCCATCCTGGGCCGCATAAGCGGACCTGAGGCGCTGGGACTTTGAGATTGCGGATTTCGGATTGCGGATTTGGGATTTGGGAAAAGAAGGACGGGGAGACAACCGAGGCCGGATTTCGGATTTGGGAAAAGAAGGACTGTGTGTGTGAAAACCAGAATCTTGAGTAAGCAAGGCTGATAGTATTGAGGATAAAATGAAACTGAACGGCAAGGTCTGGAAATTTGGAGACAATGTAGATACCGATGTGATTATACCGGCAAGATACCTGACCACCTTTGATCCTGCCGAACTGGCCGGACACTGCATGGAAGACGCCGACCCGGATTTCTCCAAAAAAGTTGGTTCGGGCGATATTCTTGTTGCAGGAAGGAATTTCGGATGCGGATCATCCCGGGAGCATGCCCCCATCGCGCTCAAGGGCGCCGGCCTGAGCTGCGTGGTGGCGAAGAGCTTTGCCCGCATATTTTTCCGGAACGCCTTCAATATGGGGCTGCCGATCTTTGAATGCCCGGAGGTGGTAGATGCGGTAACACAAGGTCAGGGCCTGGAGATAGACATTGACACAGGCAGGATTAAGGTTGTTGAAACCGGCGTCTCTTTTATTGCGCAGCCGATCCCTTCGTTCATGCAGGAACTCCTGAAGGACGGCGGATTGATCCCGCATGTAATGAAGAATATGAAAACCGAGAGGAAATAGAAAGGGAGATTATGGCATCCGGTAAGAACTACAAGATTGCAGTTATCCCCGGCGACGGTACGGGGCCTGAGGTTATCGCCCAGGGATTGAAGGTGCTCAAGGCAGCAGCGGATATGTACGACATCGGCTTCAGCTTTACGCACTTTGATTTTGGCGGGGAGCGCTACCTGCGTACAGGAGAGACTCTGCCTGAGAGCGCTGTTGAAGAATTGAAGCGTTTTGACGCCATCTATCTTGGCGCTATAGGGCATCCCGGGGTGAAGCCCGGCATACTGGAAAAGGGAATTCTCCTTAACTTGCGTTTTGCCCTCGATCAGTATGTCAACCTTCGTCCGGTGATACTCTATCCCGGGGTCGACACTCCACTCAAAGATAAAGGGCCGCAAGATATCGACTTTGTCGTTGTTCGCGAGAACACGGAAGGTCTTTACGCAGGCGCCGGAGGTGTCCTGAAGAAAGGCACCCCTGACGAGGTCGCTGTTCAGGAATCGATCAACACGAGAAAAGGCGTGGAGCGATGCATCAGATTTGCCTTTGATTTTTGCAGGCGGAGAAATAAGCGGCGCAAACTGACCCTGTGCGGCAAGACCAATGTCCTTACCTTTGCCTTCGACCTCTGGGAACGGACATTTCACGAGGTGGCCGGGGAATACCCGGATATTCAGACGGATTATGCCCATGTTGACGCAATCTGCATGTGGATGGTCAAGAATCCCGAATGGTTTGACGTCATTGTCACGGATAATATGTTCGGTGACATTATCACCGACCTTGGTGCGATGATCCAGGGAGGTATGGGCATTGCAGCCGGAGGGAATATCAACCCCGGCGGTGTATCGATGTTTGAGCCCATCGGAGGGTCGGCGCCGAAATACACGGGCAAGAACGTGATTAATCCGCTTGCGGCTGTTGCTGCCGGGCAAATGATGCTTGACAGCCTTGGAGAGACAGAGGCTGCACGATCTGTTGAGCTGGGAATAATGGCAACTGTAACACGCTTGAAGAGCCTTTCCGCCGGGAAAATGGGATACAGCACTGAGGAAGTGGGCGACTTGGTGGCGAAAGAATTAAGAGTGACGGCTTCGTAAAAAGTCCATTTGCTGCGTTGCGCTGCATCCTTCGTCACTGCGGCGTACCAGTAAGTACGCCTCATTCCTCAGGATTTGCGCGCCTTGCAACTGGAGCTTTTTACAAACCCGTCAGTAACGGACTTTTTGCGAATTCATCAAGAGTAAAAAGTGAAAAGTATTCTTCACTTTTTGCTTCTTGCTGCAGGAGGTTGGTGTAAAATGGGTAAGAAGGGCAAGTATAATGTGGCTGTTGCCGGAGCAACCGGAGCTGTCGGTCAGTGCATGATTAAGGTGTTGGAGGAAAGGAATTTCCCGGTTGCCGAGGTTCGGTTTCTTGCTTCTGAACGTTCGGTGGGGAAAGAGTTGTCCTTTCGAGGGCGGCCTGTTCCGGTGGCGAAACTTGATAAGGACTCGTTTCGCGGCATAGATGTAGCGCTTTTCTCCGCAGGCGCGGCGCGCAGCCTGGAATTCGCTCCGGCAGCCGTAGCGGCGGGGGCGGTTGTGATCGACAACTCCAGCGCTTTTCGTATGGACCCGGATGCCCCGCTTGTGGTGCCCGAGGTCAATCCGGACGATATTGCCCAGTACACAAAAAAGGGGATAATTGCCAATCCTAATTGCTCTACCATCCAGATGGTGGTTGCTCTTAAGCCGATTCACGATAAGGCTCGAATAAAACGAGTCGTGGTCTCAACCTATCAGGCGGTGTCCGGCACCGGACAGAAGGCCATAAACGAGCTGGATGCGCAGGTTCGTGCTTACGCTGCAGGAACTGAAATGCCCCGGTCTGTCTATCCGCATCAAATTGCCTTCAACTGCCTGCCCCATATCGATTCTTTTCTGCCCAACGGGTATACAAAGGAAGAGATGAAGATGGTGAATGAAACCAGAAAGATCATGGGGGATGATTCGATACGGCTTACTGCTACTACGGTACGGGTACCCGTTTTCTGGGGGCATTCGGAATCAGTGAATGTCGAGACGGAAAAGAAGCTCAGTGCGGAGGATGTAAAAAAGCTCCTTGAGAACGCCCCCGGGGTCATCGTTGTTGACGACCCGGCGGCCTGCCGGTATCCTCTGGCTATAGAAGCCGCCGGACGAAATGAAACGTTTGTGGGTAGAATTCGTGAGGATGAATCGATTCCGAACGGGATTAATATGTGGATAGTAGCGGACAATATCCGCAAAGGTGCGGCGACGAATGCCGTGCAGATAGCAGAGATACTGATCGAGAAGTATCTGTGATCTCCTTGGGAGAACGGAATGACGGACGTGGAATTTTGGCGGAATAGTTGGTGAGGATGTAAGGGGCTTGCTCAGAAATAAATTGGCATTTTAGGCGCTCAGACTTAGGTCAGATTTGTTTGATCCGAGACTGCAAAACCGGAGGAATAGTCGTTCTATTTCGAGGATTTTGCAGTTGAGGATCGGACAAATCTGGCCTGAAGCTGGGATGCATAAAGAGCCAAGTTATTTCTGAGCAAGCTCCAAACGCGCGACAACCGAAAGGAGGCGGTTCTATGGCACTTCCGGTGACCGACAAGGTTCTGGCCCTCAGGCCTTCGCAAGCTCTAGAGAAACTTGGAAGACAAAGCAGGGTCTGTCTTTTGAATTCAAGTGATATTTTGAGGGTATTGAAAGACAGGGAAGTCATAGTCATGGCATGTAATACCCGGATTAAGCACGTCATTCCAGGCATAATGAGAGCCGCAGAGGAGCTTGACGCGGTGGTGGCATTCGAGCTGGCAAAAAGCGAATGCCGAACAGGCGGGGGTTATACAGGTTTTGACCCGGAAAGCTATTCCTCCACCGTAATCGAGTATGCCCGCGACACAGGTTTCAGCCGGCCCTTTTTTATTCATGGCGATCACATAACAGTCAAAAACACCTCGGCAGAGGAGATCGACTCGGCTCGCTGCCTCATTGAAGCACAGTTGGCTGCAGGGTACACATCCTTTGCCATCGATGCGTCATTCAACGAACTGGAAGACAATATCAGGATTACAGCCGAACTGGCCGGGCCGATCGTGGAGAGAGGGCTGGGGTTGGAAGTGGAAGTGGGCGAGATAAAATCAGCAGGCCAGGAAGCCGGCCTGACTACGGTAGAAGAGGCTGTGGCGTTTATCTCCGGCCTGAAGGCCAATGGTATCAGACCGGACATGCTGGCCATCAATAACGGCTCTAAACACGGCAATTATCTCGAAGGAGAAAAGATTTTTATCGACCTTGAACGTACAGGCCAGATCTACAGGGCAATCAGTAAAGACAGCGTGGTCATAGCACAGCATGGGATCACGGGCACCCCGCTCCACATCGTCGGCCGTTTTGCGGATTATGGGATACGCAAAGGAAATGTCGGGACACAATGGCAGAATATCTCACATCTGGGGCTGCCGGGGGATCTTATGGCCGATATGAAGGCCTGGGCTGCTGAGAACAAGAAAGATATAAAGATGGCTACCAGGCAATTCAGGTCCGAAATCGACAATGTTCCACTGGAAAACCGGAAACGGATCGAAGAAACGGCCTGCAATGAGGCGAAAGAGTTGATCCGGGCATTTCGCGCCACGGGAACCGCTTCGGTGGTGATTGAAGGACTCTCTTGATTGCGGATTTCGGAATGCGGATTGCGGAATGATGGGACGCGAGAAGGCTGGGAGGCCGGGAAGCTGGGAAGCTGGAAGGCATGAGACGGTGAGAAACACCATGGTAACCAATGAATATATCCTTCCTGATTTCCTGATTGAAGAATTATTCGTGTTCATTCGTGTGATTCGTAGTTTCGAGTAAAAGAATTGCGGATTATCTCCGGTTCGGCAAAAGGACGACGGCTCGCAACCCTGAAGGGAAGGGATATACGGCCGACGAGCGATAAGATCCGTCAGGCCGTTTTCAACATACTCGATCTCGATTGGGAGAGTGCGGCAGTTCTGGATCTTTTTGCCGGTACCGGCGCTTTAGGGATTGAGTCGCTGAGCCGTGGCGCTCGGGCCGCAGTTTTCGCTGATGATGATCGTCGTGCCGTCGAAATAATCAAAAAGAATCTTGAGCTTTGCGATTTTTCACAGAAGGGCCGTGTATTCCAAAAGAACGTGTTACACGGCCTGAGTTTTCTCAAGAGACTGGGATCTCAGTTCGATCTCGTCTTTATCGACCCTCCTTATGGATTCGGCATGGCCCGGGAATCCCTTATTTCGATATCCGGCGCCGGTCTTCTAGCCCCCTCTGGAACAATAGTCGTGGAATATGATATAAAGGAAGAGCTTACCGTTCCGCCTGGTCTCAGAGCAGTCGGGGAAACCAGGCAGTACGGCCGGACTATGATCAGCTTTTTGGAGCAGGAGGAAACAGGTGGGCAGAGGTAACAACTCGGCCGAGGTGGTCGCCGTTTATCCAGGTGCATTTGACCCCTTTACCAACGGGCATGTCGATATAGTAAACCGCGCCCTGAACATGTTCGATCGTCTTATTATTGCTGTGGCCGTCAATGCCGGTAAGAAACCGCTTTTCGGAATCGAAGAGCGAATAGAGATGATACGGGAAATCGTTGGGAAGAATCCCCGCCTGGAGATCGACACATTCGACGGTCTGCTGGTTGATTACGTCGAGAGCCGCGGGGCCGGCATTATCATTCGAGGTCTGCGGGCCGTCTCGGATTTCGATTATGAGTTTCAGATGGCCCTGATGAACCGGCGACTGCGCCGAAAGGTTGAGACGGTGTTCCTCATGACCGGATTGCGCTGGATCTTTATCAGCTCAACTCTGATAAAGGAAGTGGCCGGCCTCGGCGGATCGGTTGAGGGTCTCGTCCCGGACATCGTGGCCCGGAAGCTCCGGGACAAACTGGCGCCTG
The DNA here is from genome assembly GCA_043806955.1 of Pseudomonadota bacterium. Lineage (GTDB taxonomy): Bacteria > Desulfobacterota > QYQD01 > QYQD01 > JAZDGK01 > JAZDGK01. Next base: position 13,076 of record JAZDGK010000015.1, read on the forward strand.
GACCGAAATCATCATCAGACTCCTAGCGCCGGCTATCAATCGGGCAGTGTGGCGGCGAGCAAGAATTTTGCTTTTTTTATCCATGCAAGAAAAGAATCTTCTCCGCGGTCTCAGCGTGCTCTGCGGTGAATCCTTTTCAGATTGCGATTCTGCCGCGTTGTGCCTTAGATGCTCTGAGAATCGAAGGGAGGCGGAATGAAAGTCGAAAGCGCAGACCTTTTTGAGGTGCCCCGTGAATTCAGGCAAAGAGCCCGGTTACAGGATTTCAATCAGTATAAAGAAATGTACGATCGATCGATCCGGGATCCGGAAGGCTTTTGGTCCGAGATGGCAGAGGATATTTCCTGGTTCAAGAAATGGGACAAGGTAATTGATGCGGATTTTGACGAGCCCCGCGTTGCCTGGTTTCTGGGAGGAAAGACTAATGCCTCTTACAATTGCCTGGACCGCCACCTGAATTCGTTCAGGAAGAACAAAGCTGCTTTCATATGTGAAGGGGATTTCGGCAGACAACGCATACTCACATATCAGTACCTGCATGATCTGGTGTGCAGATTCGCAAATGTACTCAAGAAGAAGGGAATAAGAAAAGGCGACCGGATAGCCATATATCTGCCTATGATACCGGAGCTGCCGGTCAGCATGCTGGCCGCAAGCCGTATAGGCGCTATTCACAATGTTATCTTTGCAGGTTTCAGCGCTGAATCTCTTCGCAGGCGTATTCTTGATTCAAAGGCCAAATTGCTGATCACTGCCGACGGTTCGTTTAGAGGAGAGAAGAAAGTCGAGCTGAAAAAAAATGCGGATGAGGCCTTGACCGAGTGTCCTGAGGTTGAAGCCTGTATTGTGTGCAGAAACATCGGGATACCGATGGACATGGTCTCCGGCCGGGATTCATTGTGGGATGAGGAACTGGCGGCCCCCGGCATATCGCCGATCTGCGATCCGGAAGCAATGGATTCAGAGGATCCGCTCTTTGTCCTTTATACATCGGGAAGCACGGGCAAACCTAAAGGCATACTTCATACCACAGGCGGTTATCTCGTTTATGCAGCCCAGACCATGAAATGGATTTTCGACATCAAAGAAGAGGATACCTTCTGGTGCACCGCTGATATCGGGTGGATCACCGGCCACAGCTATACGGTTTACGGACCGCTTCTTTGCGGGGCGACGAGCGTTCTTTTTGACGGAATTCCAACCTATCCCGAACCGGACCGCCTGTGGGAGGTTGTGGAAAAATACAGAGTCAACACCTTTTATACGGCGCCTACCGTGATCCGGGCACTGGCCAAGGAGGGAGAATCCTGGCCCGGGCGACATGATTTGAGCAGCTTGCGCCTGCTGGGCAGTGTGGGCGAGGTCATAAATCCAAAGGCCTGGCGGTGGTTCCACAGCGTTATAGGAAAGGGCCGGTGCCCTGTTGTCGATACGTGGTGGCAGACTGAGACCGGAGGGGTGATGATATCGCCATTGCCGGGGGCCATGTCTCTCAAACCCGGATCGGCTGCGTTTCCCTTTTTCGGGGTTGAGGCCGCGGTCCTTGATGACGACGGGAATGAGGCCGCTGCGGATACCGACGGCTATCTCGTAATCAAGCGTCCCTGGCCCGGCATGATGCGGGCTGTTTATGGCGAGCCCGAACGCTTCAGGAGCGTCTATTTTTCCCAGTTTCCAGGCAAGTACTTTACCGGGGACGGGGCGAAAATAGATCGGGACGGGTATTTCTGGCTCATTGGCCGGATCGATGACGTGATTAATGTTTCCGGGCACCGGTTGGGAACGGCAGAGGTTGAAAGCGCTCTCGTATCCCATCCCAAGGTTGCGGAAGCCGCAGTTGTGGGTTATTCTCACGAAATAAAGGGACAGGCCATTTATGCGTTTGTCGTATTGAACAGCGGCGAAGACAAGGCCGGTTTGCACAATGAGCTTACAAAACACGTACGAAAAGAGATCGGACCGATTGCTACCCCGGAGAGGATACAGATCGTGAATGCCCTGCCCAAGACGCGCAGCGGAAAGATTATGAGACGAATCCTCAAGAACGTAGCCGAAGCCAGATTTGAGCAACTCGGAGACATAAGCACTCTGGCTGATCCTTCGGTTATTGAGGAGCTGATCGCAGGAAGGGAAGAGATAATACTCTAAGGCCGTTCGCCGTTCACCAATTTGGTTCACAGTTCACGGTTCACAGTTCCAAGTTTAACCGTGAACCCTGAACCGTGAACCTGGAACCAGTATCCGGTATCAGGTCGCATAGACTCGACTCTTACGAGTTCTGAACGGAGAACGGATATTGCTTTAGAGGGGGAAGATATGAACAAACACGAGGTCAATAAGACCATACAAGAGATCAATGCCAGGATAAAACAGGGCAAGGCCGTGGTGGTTACAGCGGAAGAAATCATCCCTCTTGTAAGGAAAAAGGGGCCTGTGGCCGCAGCGAGAAAAGTCGACGTGGTCACTACCGGTACGTTTTCCCCTATGTGTTCCTCCGGCGCCTTCCTGAATTTCGGACAGAGTACCCCCACGGTCAAGGCCTCAAGCGTCTGGCTTAACGGTGTTCTTGCCTATGCCGGCCTCGCCGCGGTTGACATTTACATGGGGGCCGCTGAACCCGCGGCCGATGATCCATTGAATAAGGTCTATCCCGGTGAATTCAAGTATGGAGGGGGCCACGTAATTCAGGACCTTGTTGCCGGAAGGCGATTGACCCTCCGGGTGCAGGCCTACGGGACCGATTGTTATCCCAACCGGGGCTTTGAAAAAGAGGTCACCCTTGCGGACTTCCCCAATGCCATTTTAATGAATCCGCGTAATTGCTATCAGAATTACAATTGCGCCATCAACCTTTCGAACCGTACGATTTATACTTATATGGGCACTCTCCGGGCGCGCGGCGGCAACGCGAATTTCGCAACGTCCGGGCAGTTGAGTCCACTCATGAATGACCCGTACTACAGGACCATAGGACTGGGGACGAGGATATTCCTCGGTGGCGCACAGGGCCACGTTATCGGTGCGGGTACACAGCATAATCCCGATGTGCCCCGAACTCCCCAGGGGGTTCCGAAAAAGGCATCAGGCACACTGATGGTAATGGGTAATCTGAAGGAGATGAGCGAACGGTGGCTCACAGGTGTCAGTATCCAAGGGTACGGCTGTTCCCTGGCTGTCGGGGTGGGCATACCCATACCGATACTCAATGAAGAGATCGTTTCTCATACCGCTGTGTCCGATGAGGAAATATTTACTCAGGTTGTTGATTATGGACACGATTACGCGAAGGGTATTGCCAGAAGTTATGGTGAAGTCAGTTATGCCCAGTTGAGGAGCGGAAAAATCACGATTAATGGGAAGCAGGTCTCGACCGCTCCCCTGTCGAGTTATTCTCGGGCCAAAGAGATTGCCGAGATACTTAAAGCATGGGTACTGGAAGGCAAATTCCTGTTGGGAGAGCCGCAGAATACTATCCCGGGGACCTATGAGAGCTAAGCTGGATTTCTTGTGCGGGATGTTGCGAGAAATGGGCAAAGTTGCCGTCGCCTTCTCAGGCGGCGTCGACAGTGCGTTTCTAATCAGGATAGCCTCTGAATGCCTGCCGGAAAGAGTACTGGCCTTGACCGCGGTTTCCATCCTTACCCCGCAGGGGGAACCGGAAGAGGCTCGACAGACTGCGGACTCGATGGGCGTCCCGCACAAGGTGATTGAGTTTTCACCTCTGCCGATTCCGGGCTTCTCCCAGAACCCCCCGAATCGATGCTACCTGTGCAAAAAAAAGCTTTTCGAACTGCTTCTGCAAGCAGCCAGGCGAAGCGGCTTCGATTACATCATTGAAGGGACCAACTCGGATGACGGAAAGGAGTTCCGGCCGGGGCTTCAGGCCTTGACCGAGCTTTGTATTCCCAGTCCGCTCGACAGGGCCGGATTCACTAAACAGGAAATACGGCATTTGAGCCGGGAGCTTGGCTTGTCTACGTGGAACAAGCCGCCGTCAACTTGCCTGGCCACACGATTTCCGTACTACCGGGATATAACCGGGGAAGGAATAGACAGGGTCAAACGAGCGGAGTTTGAGATTACGAACCTTGGGTACAGATCGGTCCGCGTGCGGGCAGTTGGAGAGGATGCATGGATCGAGATTGAATCCAGCCGAATTGACGAGTTTTTGGAAAGGGAAGGCAGGGAAGGAGTCCTTCAACGTATCCGCAATATCGGCTTCCGAAACGTCGTTCTGGATAGAGAAGGTTATAGATCAGGAAAGCTTGATGAGAGGTGGGGAGTGTTTATTTCCGATTCAGGAGAAGGCAGAATTGAGCATGTAAGTCAGAATAGTCTCGTTTGAAGGAGCCCAGGCGCCTGTCGGACTTGGATATGATCTACTGGGTTTTGCCCGGGGGAAATAACTTCACATTGCAAAAATCACGAAAGTAGTATAATAAGAGAGTAACTTTTGTCGGGACGTGGCTCAGTCTGGTAGAGCACAGCGTTCGGGACGCTGGGGTCGGAGGTTCAAATCCTCTCGTCCCGACCATATTTTATCACAACGCAAGTGTGTTCGCAGGAAATCAAACTTGATCGGCCGGCAAGAAGTCCTCTGCCTCCTGTTGACAACTCAGGAGGAGGGCTTTTAGCGAAGCCGTCAACGGTCCATTCCATCGGATTCGAGCAGAAACTTGCAACCGGTCCTCCAAATCGCCGCCCTCCTTTTGAGAATAAGCCAAATCTTACCCTTTAACCGCATGAACCGACGCCCTCCGGTCTCGGCGGGATGTCTTGAATGCCCCGAGGATGAATTGGAAACCCGTGAGCCTCTTGCAAAATGTTCAATTTTGTCCAAGGTCAAGGAAGGTGAAGATTTTAACCGGAGGAATACATTGAGTATTTTGAGGATTAAAATCTGAGCCTGACGCAGAGATTGGGCAAAAGAGGACGTTTTGCAGGAGGCTCCTGTGAGGTCCGTAACCGAGGATTAGCTTCGATGCCATATTGTCTGTATTCTATTTTTGTTTTCATATTTCTTTTTCCTGACTGCGCATCGGCTTGGGGACCTGGCATGCACCTTTGTCTGGGGGGTGGCTTGCTCGCGGGTTCGTCAGCCCTGATCCCACCTGTGGCCTCCCTCATACGTAAGTTCTATCGACACTTTCTTTATGGATCCCTCAGTGCGGATTTTTTTGTCGGAAAGGGCTACAGGACAAACGGCGGAAAATGCCACAACTGGGAGACGGGAATGCTGTTGTGGAACATGGCTTCCGATGATGAGGAAAGGTCTTTTGCGGCAGGGTTTCTGGGTCATCTCGCTGCAGACACGGTAGCTCACGGGCTTTTCATCCCTTGTCTTTCAAGACGGACTCGTCTGCCGGCCAGGCTGGAACATCTTTACTGGGAATGGCTGGCTGATTGCTCCGTCAGCAGTAAGGAGTCCCGCAGTTTTATCAGGACCTGCTGCTTTTCGGGAAATGAAGAGGTTTTTTGCAGAATGGACAGCTTCCTCTGCGATGTTCTTATGTTGGACAAGAACCTTTACTTATCTCGCAAGTCTTTGTATCTATATTCGATTCGCTTCGTATCGAATTCCTATGCGGCGAACGACCTGGCGTCAAGAAAAATGGACGAGATTCAGAATGTTTCCAATCTCTACCTTCTCAGGTCTTTGAGCGCCATGGTCAATGTCCTGAACCTTTATGAAGCATCCCCATTCCTCTCGATTTCCCCGAATTACACCCGCCGCAGAGCAATCGCACACTAGGAGGCTGTCCGAGAACTGGGATCGTAGCGAGGAAAGCTGAGGACGAGACCAAATCAGCTAGGTAGCTAGAAGGCTGGAAAGCTGGGAAGCTGGATAAGGTGCTGTCTGCCGCGAGAGCACGGCTCTGGCCTCCCAGCCTCCTGGCCTTCAAGCTTCTAGCCGACAAGACCTATGGCCCGAAAATCCGGGGATATTTGGGACGTCATCCCGCTTTCCGCAGT
>JAZDGK010000016.1:0-3676 GCA_043806955.1 Pseudomonadota bacterium
AACTTGAGCATTCTGAGCGCCGATCCATCCCGTCCGGCTGCGTTGCTCGTCGGTTGCATACTCACGGTATGCGCCCTCCTCGCGCCTTGCCAGACGGGCGCCTCAGCACTCAGAATTGCGCAACTTATTCCGTGACAGACCCTTAGTACAGTTCCACATAGGAAGGTATCCATTATGCTGAGATTCCCGGTCGGATAGGCGGCCCTTTCCAGGGCGCCGCCCGGCGACCGGGGCGTTCACTGCGGGCGGGGTTAGAAAACCCCGCCTATCCGCATCGCGTGTTACGAACCCATTCTGGATACCCTTTTGTGTTGAGCCTTATTTAGAAGTTTCTGTCACACCATTCCAGGATCAATGTTCAATGCTCAATAACCAATTTCCAATCAGGAGATGATCCCCGGACATTGAACATTGAGTATCGGCCACGAGGGACAGCATGGAAGAAAAGGCTGTTAAACAAGATCCAATCGCGGGTCAATCGGCTGCAAAACGCACTGAGGAGGACCTGTGCGAGAGCGAGAAGAATGTTCAGGCATTCCTCAACGCCATTCCTGAATCGGCGCTTTTGATCGATACAAACGGAACAGTCATAATATCGAACGAAACAGTTGCCCGCCGGCTTGGGCAGAGTCTTGAGGAATTCATCGGTTCAAACGTCTATGATTCCATTCCATCAGACCTGGCGGAAAGAAGAAGAGAACGGATTAGGACCGTTCTGGAAACAAAGAACAGCGTACATTTTGAAGACGAACGAGGTGGAAGAATAATAGATAACCACATCTATCCCATACTTGATGCCGAAGGCAACGTGACCCGGATGGCGATTCTTGGGGTCGATATTACCGATCGTGTCAGGACGGAAAGAGCCCTGCAGGAGGCTCACAATGAATTGGACTCGAAGGTGAAGGCCCGAACCGCCGAGCTGGCGAAGGCCAACGAAGAATTGCGAACAGAGATCATGGTGCGGGTGCGATCGGAAAAGGAGCTCTGGGCGAGCAAAGAACGATATCGTGTGCTTGCTGAAAACGTGACCGAAGGGGTCGTCATATTTCAAGGCAGAAGGCCGGTTTTCGTGAACGAAGCCCTTTGTCTTATACTTGGGTATTCTGTGGCCGACCTGCCGGGAATGGAATCGGTCCTCTTGTCCAATACGCCCGAGTTTGATCTTGGAGAGCCGGCCGGACAGGAGACACACGGATCGTTAGCAGCTTGTTGTCCGTTCAGGTGCAAAGGCGGGCGGGAAATCTGGATGGAAAAAAGGCTGAATTCCATAGAATGGGAGGGTGAACCGGCTGTGCTGGTTACCATCCGGGACGCTACCGATGCCAAGCTTCGGGAATCGGCCATACAGGAAGAGAAGAGCCTGCTTGAGCGCGAAAACAGGAGGTTGAAATCGTTAAGCCAGGACCGGTTCAGATTCGGGCCGATTATCGGAAAAAGTGCAGTGATGCAGGAAATGTATGAGGTAATGTCGAAGGCCTCCGACTGTGACGCGAACGTGCTCATTTATGGCGAGTCCGGCACCGGAAAAGAACTGGTCGCACGGACCATACACGATATGGGCCCCCGCCGTGACAGGCCGTTCGTGCCGGTCAACTGCGGGGCTATTCCCGAATCCCTTTTCGAGAGCGAATTCTTCGGGCATCGGAAAGGCTCTTTTACAGGGGCTTCTGCGGACAAGCACGGCCTCTTTGATCTTGCCGACGGGGGCACGCTGTTCCTGGACGAGATCGGAGAGCTCAACCAGATTATGCAGGTCAAGCTCCTTCGGGCCATTGAAGGCAGGGGTTATACTGCCGTGGGTGATAACAAAGTCAGAAAGGCGGACGTCCGGATCATAGCGGCTACCAACCGGAACCTCATGGAAATGACCAGAACAGGACTGATTCGCGAAGACTTTCTTTACAGAATACATGTCATTCCCATCGTGCTCTCTCCATTGAGGGAGCACAGGGAAGACATCCCGTTATTAGTGGAGCATTTCCTGAAATCAAATGATGCCGGGAACCAGGATTCAATTCCGGGTAACGTGCTGGGAACTCTATGCAACCATGAATGGCCCGGAAATGTTCGTGAGCTCGAAAACGTGCTGAAGCGCTATCTGACCCTGAAACGTCTCGATTTCATCTCCGGTCCTGCTGAGCGGCGCATCGAGACCGACAAAGTCGTGGAGATGCACCCCGGAGATAGAGGAACCGATCTCAGAGTGATGATGGAAGCATGCGAAAAAGAACTTATTACCAAGGTATTGCAGCAGGAGCACTGGCACAGGGAAAAGACTGCAGCGACTCTGGGACTGCCCCCCAGAACTCTGTACCGCAAATTGAAGAAACTCCGGTTGATTTAGGCCGGATTCCGGCCACTTCTGGCCGATCTCCCGAAGCCGGCGGCATATCAAGCATAAACGTCAGTTTTATATAGGAAGTACCAGCTATTTCTGGCCGAATTTTTCACAGGCGTATCCATCGCCCCTCGAACTCCCCCCTAAGTACCTAAGTACAACTCCACAGAATAGAGGATTCACTTGTATGGGGGGGCGGTTCTGTGCCCAACAGAGTATGAATATCGAATATCGAACAAGGAATATCGAATTATGAAGTTGGTTGTTTTCCTGCTTGTCTGAGCCCAGCATCAGATCCTAAGTCCGACAGGCTCCTGGATCAAATGCTTTACCATCCTTCGACATTCATCATTCCTTGTTCGATATTCGATATTCCCAAAGCCTCCCGTCTCGCTGCGTCTCGTGAATTCTCATTGGCTCAAGGCACGCTTCTTGCTTTGTATCCATTGAACGAGGAGGCGTTGCACTTTGGATATCCTGGTTGTGGAACACGACGTTCATACTGCTGAATCCATTCTGGAATGTATAAAGGAACTCGGATACAACCGGGAATTCGTTTTCACCGGCAGAGCTGCCGAAATCAAGGCGGCTCAGAAAGACTTTGACATTCTGGTGCTTGACATTCTGCTGCCCGACCGCCGGGCGTACGAGACAATGGCACGAATAAAAAGCATTCTGCCGGAGGTGGAAATAATAACGATTACCGAGCACAATTCCCGGCCGATGGAACTGGAGATACGAAAAATGGGAATTGCTTATTACATGATAAAACCGATAGAGACGCAGATACTGAAAGAAGTACTCGAACACATTGCAGCAAAGAGAACGCAGGAAAAGAGGATCATCTAGAGATGGATGTCAACCTGATTAACCCTTTTGTAGAAGCGACGTTAAACATCCTGGAAACCATGGCCCAAACAAAGGCAGAGGCAGGAAAGCCGTATGTCAAGGAAGACAGCGTCGCCAGAGGGGACGTTTCAGCCATAATCGGCATGGTGGGCGAGATAAGCGGCATGGTCTCGGTCAGCTTTTCGGCCAAGTGTATCATATCGGTGGCATCGAGAATGCTTGGTGAAAAGATAACTCAAAAAGATGACATAAGGGACGCCGTGGGCGAAATCACAAACATGGTTTCCGGCCGGGCCAGGTGCCTGCTGGAACAGCAAGGCCGGACGCTTGCGGGGACATTGCCCACCGTGATCATGGGCAAGAATCACACCCTGGTCCATATGTCGGACAGCCCTGTTCTTGCCATTCCTTTCACGACGGACAGCGGTGATTTCACAATTGAGCTATCTTTCGGGCAGTACCAGCATCGGGAACATGCTCAAAAAA
>JAZDGK010000017.1:0-4068 GCA_043806955.1 Pseudomonadota bacterium
AGTCCTGCGGCGCCGTAATCACGGCGCAAGAAACCTATCAAAAAGGCCTGAGTACACTCGACCGGCAATCCCAGAACACCGCGGACGATCGGCGCCGCCAGGTTTTCAATATGGGCAAGCGCGCCTGTTTTGTCAAACGTATATAGAATCAAAGTACTTAGAGCGAAAAGAGGAACCGCTTCCTTCAAGTACCACTCAACACGGGAGACGGTCTTCATCAAAACGTTTCCAAGCTTCGGCAACCGCATGGGAGGGAGCTCCATTACAAAGTCCGACGACTCCCCGGCTATGAACCGGCCCGACAGGTAGCCGACCAGACTGAGAACCAGGGCCACCACCCCACCCCAGACAAGAACCATAGTCGCAGAGAAACCGGAAAGCATCCCAAGAATTACCGCCAGTTGGGCCGAGCATGGAATACCGAGTGCCAAGAGCAGCGTGACAATTATTCTGTCCCGCCTGTTGTCGAGTATCCGGGTAGTCAGCGTGGCCATGGTTCCGCATCCAAAACCCAGAATAATGGGCAAAATGGCCTTGCCGTTCAAACCCACCCTCCGGAATATCTTATTGCTCATAACAGCAAGGCGGGGCAGATATCCAGAGTCTTCCATCAGGGCAAACACTATAAAGAAGAGGGTGATGATCGGCAGAATCAGAGCAAGGGCATAGGTCAGGGCCATGGTAAAGAGGCCGTAAGGCCCAACGAACAAATCTTTCGCCCACGAGACGGATATCAGACGCTCCGTCCAGCTCTTTAGAAACGGAAGGACGTAATGGCCAAAAACGGTCTTTTCCATAAAATCAACCGCTATGCCCGCCCCGGCCACTCCGACTACCCCATAAATCAGGAGGAGCACGACTCCAAGAATGAGTGTGCCCCAGAGCGGGTGTATGCAAATATCGCCAATATACGAAGAAACCTGTTTCCTCTTGATGGCGCTGGCAGTCGTTACCGCCGAGGCGATCTCGTCGCTTTTCCTTAAACGGACCTGGTTGATCGGGAACCCGATGGGCTGGTTAAATCCGGCCTGAGCTGTTCTAATGACAGCCTCGATTTCATTCACCTCTCCTTCCGAAAGGCGAGTGTGGAGCCACTCCTTAAGGCTTCGGTCACCGGATAAAAGCATGGCGGCTATCGACCGCGTAGAGACCGCCTCCGAAGGCAGCCGGGCAGCTATACTTGCAAGAGCTTCCTCCAAAGCCGGATGATAATCGACTGCCAGGAGCGGATCATTGAGGTCATTGAGCGCATCGAGGACCATTTCCAGGTTTTTTTTCTGAGTGGCCACGGTTGGAACAACCCAGCAACCGATTAGAGACGCGAGTCTCTTGTAGTCTATCCTGATTCCCCGCTCGCGCGCTTCGTCCTCCATATTGAGCACCAGAATGAATTTCAATCCCATCTCGGCCAGTTGACTGGAGATGAGAAGGCCGCGGCGAAGGTTCTTCGCATCGGCTACCTGGACTATGAGGGCGTTTGTCTCTTTTAGAAGGATGTCGCGTGTTACAATCTCGTCCTCTGACGACGGCAGTAGACTGTTCACCCCGGGCGTATCTATGACCGTAATGGTCCTGCCCATCCATTTGGTGGTTCCGTGACAGACCTCGACAGTCGTTCCCGGGTAGTTCGAAACAACTACGTATTTTCCGGTCAAATAGTTGAAAATAACACTTTTCCCCACATTGGGGTTGCCGACCAGGATTATCTTCCTTGATGGATCGTGATTATGACTTCTATCTTCCATAATTCTAGAACCGGTTTGTTTAGTTTGTTTAGTTCATTTGGTTTGTTTAGTTCTTAATTCCGCATTCGGTCATCCCACCTTCACAACTTCCCACCCCCGCGTATTCCATCTTTTTTCATTCCGTTTTGCCACAGATAGACCGCCGGAGCGACAATCCAAGATCAAAATCCGAAATTGCCATTTTTCCGGAACTCAGTACTCAGCACTCAGTACTCAGTACTTCTTGTCATTCCGCACTCTCCGCGTCATTGTTTCCTGGTTTCTCCGTGCGGCATTGGGGGCAATGGCCGTATATTTCCATCCTGTGATCATTGATGGCGAAACCATGCCGTACGGCTATTTCCTCCTGAATCTGCTCCAACTGATCATCGCGGAATTCAACGATCTTCCCGCAGGCCGAACATATAAGATGATCATGATGTTCACCTGAATGCGTGTTTTCGAAGTAACTCTGTCCGTTTGCGAACTTTCTTTCCAGGGCCAGGCCACACTCTGCAAGCAGCTTTAATGTTCGGTAGACAGTGGAAAGGCCTATTCTCGGATTAACGCCGGTAACCCGCCGATAAAGCTCGTCAGTATTGATGTGGCCATTAATACCGAAAAACAAACGCGCTATCTCCTCCCTCTGCCGTGAGCTTTTCAGTTTCTTCTGAGCGATATGGCCTCTGAGAATGTCGGATTTTCTTTCAACCGTCTGCATAGCGAGTCTCCTTCGGCGTTCGGACCAGAAGTGAAACTGAACATCATGTTCAGGATTAATATATTTTCACTTTCGTGTCAAAAGTTTCTTTTCCCTTTGCGCCAACCAATGGGAACTGGGTCCCCCCGACAGCCGGAATCGGCATATCGTCTTGCCCGGTCCTTGAGAGAGTTTTCACGCCGGCCGCTTTTTTTACCGATAAACTCATTAGAGGCGGATCAAGGATCAGTTTCACGTTGACTTTTCCGGCCCACTAATCTAGTTTCGTCCGGAAACTCAGGGTTTCGGATGATTCTCTGAATCAGGAGCGTAAGATGTTTTGTAAGACATGTGGGGGACGTCTCGTTGTAGTCAAGGCTTGAAGGCGTGTCGTGTTGGTCTGCAAGGATTGCAGGCACGAATACTCAGTCAACGAGATGATCTCTGAGCTCGATGAACAGTCATTGGAGCGGATCGCCATGCTGCGATGCGATCGGGTGTGAATCCCGGCGAACATGAGCGAAGATATTCATCACCTCGAGTAGTGCTTTTATGCCCGGCGCGAAGGTCTCGCCTTCGAATGCATTGAGCCCGGACAGCATCTTGATCAGCAGAACAATGTACACTATTTTATCTCGCCCGTTAAGAACTCACCGAACCCGGCCAACGGCCGGAAGTCTTTAGATTTCATAAGATCCCCTCGTGCCCGGGAGATCTATTCCCACTATGGCTTTGTACCGCATTTCCTCTGACGTTATTCCTCCGAGATAGGTCTTCTTTCCTTCTTGGTCTCCGCCCGGTGTAGTTTGGCCTCAAGCCGGCGCTTTTTGGATGCCGCCGTAGGGCGTGTCTTTCGTCGAACCTTGGGCGGATGAGCCGCCACCCTGAGCAGCCCGACAAGTCGCGCCCGGGCATCCTGCCGGTTCTCTTCCTGGGTACGAAACCGCCCGGCCCTGATTATCAGGATGCCGTCCATCGTGATACGATTTCCGGCAAGAACAAACAGGCGGCGGCGGACATCTTCAGTTAAAGAGGGGCTGCGGGCCACGTCAAAACGGAGCTGCACAGTCGTAGCGACTTTATTTACATTCTGCCCGCCCGGCCCCGAACTGCGTACGAATTCCTCATGGATTTCGGATTCACTTATAGCCACACTGCCGGTGATCTGAATCATACTGTCGCCCGCCCTCTTACTCGCAAAGATACCCTATTTCGATTAACATGCAAACCCGTTGCCACCCCCCAAATCCACCGCCAAAATTTGTTCAAGCTTACGAATCGCGCTTTCCCACGCGGCGGATTGACCATAGACGATGGACGATAGACCACGAAAACACATCGTCTATGGTCCGTGGTCCATGGTCCATGGTCAATCCACTGCCCGTATGCCCGATTTGACTGCATCTGACTCAACGACTTCGATATGCAAGACGATTAGGCGGTGGATTCTGGACCCAGGACTGCGGGTTTTCCTTTGACATGATGTGCCAATTTTGGCATAGTCATCTCGCAAAGGGACGTGGACATAAATAAGTGTCCCAATATTGCGCTGGATTTTGGTTCGGATTCAAGGCGCATCAAGGGGCGCATATCGGGATATGTAACCCTTGATGCAACACAGAATCCGGATCAAAAGACAAGCAA
>JAZDGK010000018.1:0-5026 GCA_043806955.1 Pseudomonadota bacterium
CCTAACCCGGACAAGCCGGAAATCCGAAACTCAAAATCCGAAATCCGAAACAAATTCGAATGACCCAAAAACGGAAAATTCAAAACGCTAGAAAACAAGACAGCGCCGCGTTAATGAAATGAAAGTCTTGCCGGATAATGCGCGAATATTTCCCCTTAGTGACTAATAGAAGGCGTTTTTTATGAAGAAAGTATTCTTCCTGGCCTTGTTTTGCATTGCTGTTGCCAATTTTCTTTGGGCCGAGCAGGTTCGGACGGTCCCGATCCTGTCTCAGAAACAGGCAACATCTTTCCATAGCTCCGCGGGAGTGGATCTGTCCGGTCAAGAAGCCCCTTCAAGTCCGGGGCAACCGAGGTTTTCCGAGCCCTCCGGGCGGCCCCCAATGGCGCCCGAGACTATCCTGCCGGGATACGAATCGAAATCCGACCAGAGGGATGCCGATTCTTTGAGGGAAAGAACGGCAAAGCCCTCGCCTCTGGCTCCGAAGCCGGAAGGTACGTCCATATCAGAGCAGTACTTTTCAGGAGATATTCCTTTGGAGGTATCCACAAGGCTGACCCAGTACGGGTATGATCTATTTGAGCAGTCCCCGACGACGTTTGCGCCTGTTGCCGACGTACCGATAGGGCCCGACTATATAATCGGCCCAGGTGATGAGATTAGAATAACGGTGTGGGGGCAGATAGAAGGTCAATTCAATATTACAGTGGAGAGGGATGGAACGATCAATCTGCCCAAGGCCGGAACGGTCGGAGTCGCAGGACTCAATTTCAGCCAGGTCAAGGATACGATCAAGGGCGAATTTTCAAGACTTTATAAAGGATTTGAAATCAGTGTAAGCATGGGGGCATTGCGGGCGATTAAGTTGTATGTGGTCGGCAATGCACGCCGGCCGGGGGCATACACGGTTTCCTCTCTGTCGACCCTTGTCAGCGCGCTCTTCGAGGCAGGCGGCCCGGACAAAACCGGATCGATGAGAAGGGTAGAGCTTAAGAGGAAGGGAGAAACCGTCACACTGTTTGACATGTACGATTTTCTCCTCAAAGGAGACAAGTCGAAAGATGCGCGGTTAATGCCTGACGACGTGATTTTCATACCGCCGATAGGTCCGGTGGCTGCCATTGCCGGAAACGTGAAAAGGCCGGCGATATACGAGCTCAAGGAAACTGCCAGATTAACGGACTTGATAAAAATGGCAGGCGGGCTGAATAGTTTCGCATTCAAGGGAAGAATCCAGGCGCAGAGAATCGAAAACCACCAGTTCAGAGTGATCTATGAGGGTGATTTGATTGACCTGGAAGAAACGGCCGTAAGAGGAACGCCTGTTGGTAACAGGCCGGATTCGGAGGAGAAAAAGGCAAAAGACTTCGAATTACGAGACGGCGACCTGATTAAGGTCTTTCCCATCATGGACAGCAAAAACACCGTCCTGCTCACCGGAGCGATTGCCAATCCTGGAGAATACGGGGTCAGACGCGGGGGTACGACCATCAGAGACGTAGTTTCCCTGGCCGGCGGGTTGCTCTACTATGCTTCCAACGAAGCTGAAGTGACGAGGGTTAATATCACGCAATCGGGTCCGCAGACGGAGAGATTCTCTGTCGACCTTAAGAAAGCAATGGAGGGAGATACCGGTCATAATCTGCTCCTCGAGATTAACGACTATCTTTTGGTGCGGTCCATACCAAACTGGCAACTCTATCGACGGGCAAGCGTATCCGGCGAGATAAAGTACCCGGCAGTCTATGCCATACAGGAGGGCGAAAGGCTGTCGTCGCTGATTGAGCGGGCTGGAGGATATACTGACCGGGCCTATCTGAGAGGGGCGGTTTTCTCCAGAGAAAGCGTGAAAAAGATACAACAGAAAGGCATCGATGAAATGATATCGAGGCTCGAGAGGGAACTCCTTGCCGGATCTTCTGTCGGCGCCTCAACTGCGGTCTCGCAGGAGGCAATCGAGTCCAAGAAAGTCGAGATCGAGAGTCAGAGCAAGTTTCTCGAAAGCCTGAGATCCTTGAAAGCCACAGGAAGAATGGTGATCAGACTCGCACATTTGAGGCTTCTTAAAGGGAGCGCATACGACATAGAGCTTGTTGACGGTGACAGCCTGTACATTCCTGAAATCAACGAAGTCGTTACGGTCACAGGGGCAGTTATGTCTCCCGGCAGTTTCATCTACATCGACAACGTGGAACACGACGACTATATCGCAAAGGCCGGCGGTTTTTCCAGGTATGCGGATGAGAAGAATATCTACGTCTACAAAGTCGACGGCAGCGCACGGAAGCTCTCAAGATCCTTTCTGGGGTGGAACTCCCTGAAGTCGAGATGGGAGGTTGAGGCATTCACGGAAAAAGTCAAGGAGCTTGAACCGGGAGACAGCGTTATCGTTCCGGAAAGACTGGAACGTGTAGCATGGCTTAGAGAAATAAAGGACATTACCCAGATCCTGATGCAGATAGCGGTAGTTGCCGGTGTCACTGTTAACCTCTTCTAATGAGCCTTTTGCAAAAGTCGTCACACCGGTGAACCCCGGATCGGAGTCCGGGGCAGGCACCGGAGTCCGGGAGTATCTTGAATTGCCTGAAATTGCTGGATTCCGGCTTTCGCCGGAATGACGAGAATGCGGACCGGAAGACTTTTGCAGAAGCCTTTGATGTACCGCCTTCTGGCCATTGGCATTCTGTGCATCTTCTTCCCGGTGACTGCCTTTTCTTCGGACGAACTGCTGCGCGGGCCCGGTAACTGGGGCGGGACCGGCCTGATGGAGATCCCGTCGGCCAGGGTTATGCCGCTCGACAGTTGTCGGATCGGGGTCGCGCAAAGCGATCCTTATCGCTGGTATTATGGCGCGATGTCTCTCCTGCCGGGACTCGAGATAGGGGGGCGGGTAACAGAGACTCTTGGCGTTAAAGACCAGGATCCGAAATGGAGCGGGTATGGCAACACCAAAGACAAGGCTTTTGACCTTAAATATCAGTTGATTACAGAAGGGAAGTATCGTCCGGCCGTCGCTCTCGGGATCATGGATCCACATGGAACGAGAAAATTCGCTTCTCAATATGTCGCGTTTTCCAAAGAGATCTATCCCTTCGATTTCACCGTGGGCATGGGAAACGGCCGATTTGGGGAAAAGCCCCTTCCGTCCCAGGGGGAAGGTGTAAAATTGGAGATTTTTGAGGATCCGAAGACGTGGCTTTCAGATGCCAAAATTTTCTGGGGAATAGAGTTTTCGCCTTCGGAAAAGCTGAGCATGATGCTCGAATACAGTCCGATAGAATACCACTTACAAACGTCCGATTCTGCCCAGCCTCGTTACTTCAGAGAAGCGGTCCCGTCAAAATTCAATTTTGGTGTGCGATGGCGGCCGGTATCGTGGGCCGAGATCGATGTGACTTATCAAAGGGGCGAGCAATTTGGGGCGGGTATAAGTACCCAGTTTGATATCGGAAACCCTGTAGTCCCGATCTATGATGCGCCCTGCCGGGAAAGACCGGCAGACAAGATTCTCTCCTGTTCAGAGCGGATCGGAAAGGCCCTGTCCGTCTCGGGTTTCAGCAGCATTGGAGTGAGAGCAGAAGGGGACGACCTGTGGATCGAGGCCGAAAACGATAAGTATTTCCATACTCCAAGGGCGTGGGGGGGCGATTCTCGCTATTATTAATGATGTGGGAATCGGAGATGCTGAAGACGTTTGGGTCACCCTGACAGAGAACGGCATACCCCTGTCCTGCCTTTATCTGAGGAAAGAGGATCTCACAGATTACTTTGCGGGAAAGCTCAGCGGCGACGAATTCCTGTACCTTTCGACCTCTGGTGTTCAAGTTGAACCACTCACGGGCGTGCGGCGCCAATGCGAAAAACGTTTCGACTATCAGTTGAAGCCTTCTATTGAGACTTTTCTGAATGATCCGTCCGGTTTTTTCCGGTATAGACTGGGAATTTCAGCTTCCGGAACCTGTCGGCCGTGGAGCGGTGCATCTTTTGTGGCCGGACTGGCCGCGTATCCGGTAAACAATGTCAGGACCACAAACGATCCCCTTTCCGTCCCGGTCCGGTCGGACATTGTCGATTACAAGAAAGAGCATTTGGCCCTTGATAAACTGCTGTTCGATCAAATCGAACGGATTACCCCTCGGGTTTTTGGCCGTTTTTCCGCCGGCCTGCTGGAAATACAATACGCGGGATTTGATGGAGAACTCGCAGCGCCGGTCCTTGACGGACGGGTCATGCTGGGATTGAGCGGCAGCGCAGTGAAAAAGAGGGCGCCGGCCAGGCCTTTCGGTCTTAAGGATGACGATAGCAAGGACATATATACGACAGCGTTCTTGAATACTCGCATCAATCTCCCCGAGTACGATATGGCGCTCGATCTAAAAGCCGGGAGGTTCCTGGCGGGAGACAAGGGCGTTCGTATTACGGTCTCGAAATTCGTAAGAGGTGTCGTGTTATATGCCTGGTATAGTGTTACCGACACCTCCATATTCCGCGATGAGTTTAACCGCCACTACCATGATAAGGGGTTTGGGGTAGTGATACCCCTGCGCCTCTTTGAAGGAAAAGACACTCGGACAACCGTCAATTATGCCCTTTCTCCCTGGACCAGGGATGTGGCCCAGGATATAGTCCATCACAATCCGCTCTTTGATTTCATAGGCAGGAATACAAAGGTCTTTCTCGATAGAGATGGAGAAATGATGCGAGAGTAACTCGCCAAATCGGATGGAGCGAAGGGTGAGGAAGAGCAGAACAGGAGATGGTCCCTTGAACATTGAGTATTGGACATTCGATATTGGGAAGTGACCTATGTGCGGCATATTAACATTTTCCGGATACCTTAGGAGGCGATTATGAAGAGGTTAACGGCAAGTATGGCAGCGGCGGTCTTTTTGATCGGCATGGGTTTGGCTTCACCGGCTTATGCCCAAATGGAAGCCGTACACGTAATGACGCTGGCCAATGGTGCACAGATAAACCTCACACCGGCACAATTGTCGGCTCTTGTCTCGCAGCCCGGCATTACAAT
>JAZDGK010000019.1:0-7254 GCA_043806955.1 Pseudomonadota bacterium
GATCGTAGCGAGGAAGTGGAGGAACGAGACCAAATATTCACGAATTTGAGGCGCATAGTGTTGCTATGTAACGAAAATTCGGGGATATTTGGGCCGTTCCCCCCACTTCCGTAGTAGATCGTCAGTTGTCGGACAGCCTCCCAGTGTGACGCCCGAATTGCATGTGCCGAAAATGGCTAAACGTCAATCAATCACGCGATCCCATTGCCCAGAGTGTCTATTCTCTTCCAGGTAAAGGTATTTCAGGCACATGAGCGGGTATTTTTGCCCTGGATTTTTTCCCGGTGTTATCAGATTGGACCCTGGTTTCAAATTGCGGCTGGTAGCCGCTGTCAAGGCCCTCCAGACCGGTATCAGCCACTTCCACTCTTCTCAGCCTGGGTTCTGTAGGGCCGTTATCTTCATTATCCATTTGCGGGGGAATAGCCGAGACAGACACTTCCCGTTTGCGCGGTTCCTGCATTACGGACATAGCACTGGAAGACGGCGCTGCCCGGACTTCATATGATTTGGGACCACCCGGCTGAAGCGCCATGGCTTTGGGTTTCAATCCGGGTTCGGATGTGCATCCCGCCCCCCTATCTCTTCTTTCGAGTCTTCCGGGAGCTATGGATACGGACATCTCCTTCCTGCCCGGATCCTTCGTCCTCGGAATAAGATCAGAAAACGGCTCCAACCGAACTTCATATGATCTGGAACTACTGGACTGAAGCCCCTTCTCGTCAGGTTTCAATCTGGGTTCGGTTTCAGCCGCTGCGTCCTTAGTTCTTCTTTCCAGTTTTCCAGGAACTATGGACATGGATACTTCCCCTTTACCTCCCGGTTGGTTAGTTCTTGAAGTAAGACTGGAAGACGGCCCTATGCGAATCTCGACAGGTCCGGCGGAGACAGATGCTTTTCCCTTTGATTGTGCCTCATTTCTCTTATCCCGGAGCATCTGTACTCTTCTTAATCTTTCATTTGAGCCGCTTACGCCGCCATCTTCGGCATCAACCGTATTGGACGACAAAGACAAGAAACCTATAGAAAGGGCCACCAGTAATAAGAAATATTTGTGAAGCATCTTTTCGTAAGCCTGACTTCGCAACAATCGCATAAAAATCTACCTCCTATCGGTTGATGAGCTCCGGACCAATGAACTTCATGAAAAACCACAGTGGATTCCCGTCATAACCCTCGTCTTAAATGCTGTACCGTGTTCTTTCCTTCGCCCACGGATCGCAACAAGACCTCCGGTCCCCGAGACCAGTAGCCAAATCGAGCCCGGAATCGGCACAGCGGAAGGACGGGTACAGGTCAATCGAATCCCCGATTCGGCAGGATCGGCGTGACGATCATAGAGAAAGTGATACGTGCTGTTAGAAGTGACAATGTCGAAATCGGCGATTATGCCGTACCGGTTCTCATGGATGGGACCTATTGCAGCCAAATGGCAAAGGGGACTACCGAACGGAAAAATGGAAAGCTGGCCGGTTGAATAGGCAACGTCTCCCGGAAATACGAGCCAGTTGCGGAATTCCAGCTTTACGGTTTCTCCCCAGTTCGTAAGTGCCGGAGTGTCGTTTGCAGCTCCGTTTTCATCCCAGTACCAGGATACGTCCATCTGATGATTGGTATCTGTATTCACTGTAGATATCAAGCTTGCATTGGCAGAACCCACCAAGAGCAGTAATGTGATTAAGGCGTATCCTGTTGTTTTTGCCATGAAATGCTCCCCAGAACGGATTGATGACCAGCCGACCCAATGAATTGCTGCAATTCATGTTCAATGCGTGGGGAAACACATGGAGTTAGTTCTTTCCCGTGTTCCTCAGTTCCGGATTAAAATGATTCGCGCAGATTCGTGTAATTCGTAGTTGCCTGCTCTTGACGCGGACGCAATCTCTTGCGTGGTTTGGAAGGCCAGAATGCAAGTCCCGAAATGCCGGCGCCACCCCCAACCAAATACCATCCATGGAAATCCACAGTCAGATTCTATTTATTCATTGTTGTCAGAATTAATGAATGGCAATTCAGGATTGCGGTGATATTCTAATAGGCGCGGGAAGAAGTCAAGGAGTTTTTCTACCGAAGAGGCCACGCGGATGTGGCTTTCGTGACGGCTTGACACGGGGTTGCAGGAGTTTTATATAGGAGAAATTATTGGTCACTGAGCATTGATGGTCTCGTAAAAAGTCGAAATTCCTCGTTTTTCGTCATTCCGGCGAAAGCCGGAATCCAGTATTTTCAATAAGTTAAGCACACTATGGACCCCGGTTTTCACCGGGGTGACGACTTTTTACGAATGCATCAACATTAAGCAGTAAGCAGATACTCTGCATTAGGTGATGTTTGGGATGAGAATACTCATATCGGGATCATCGGGTCTGGTGGGTCGCGCTCTGGTCGACCACCTGGGGAAGAATGGACACACCATATTGCCTCTGGTTCGTTCCGCTGCCGGAAGTGATTCGGAGATTCAATGGGACGTCGAGAGAGGTTATATTCAGAAAGACCGCATGGAAGGAATAGACGCAGTGATCCATCTGGCTGGAGAGAACATTGCGGCCGGAAGGTGGACAAAAGAACAGAAGGGAAGAATACTCGAGAGCAGAAGGAAAGGAACGCGCCTGCTTTCAGAGGCAATGGCCGGCCTGAGCCGGCCTCCAGATGTCCTTCTCTCCTCTTCGGCCATAGGGTTTTACGGAGACAGGGGGGATGAGCTTCTGCAGGAAAAGAACCCATCCGGGACGGGATTTCTCAGTGATGTCTGCCGGGAATGGGAGGCAGCCACCGAACCGGCAATAGAAAAAGGTATCCGTGTTGTTCATCTTCGGTTTGGAATGATTCTGAGTTCCGATGGAGGGGCCCTGGCGAAAATGCTCCCGGCCTTCAGGATGGGTCTGGGCGGAAGGGTAGGGCGCGGCCGCCAATATGTGAGCTGGATTGGAATCGATGATGCTGTGCGGGCGATTGATCATTTGATGATGCGGGAGGGCATATCCGGACCGGTAAATGTGGTATCTCCGCACCCGGTAAGAAACGGAGAATTTACAAAGACACTGGGAAGGGTGCTTTCCCGCCCGACGTTCTTAAACGTCCCGGCGTTCGCGCTCAGGATTCTGTTCGGGGAGATGGCCGACGCACTGCTCTTGTCGAGTACACGGGTCGATCCAGCCAGGCTGAGATCAAGCGGCTTCGTCTTCAATCATCCGGATCTGGAAGCGTCCCTGAGACATTGTCTGAAAAGGACTGAATAATCAGGAAAACAGGAAATCACGAAAATAAACTGCAAATCCCATCCCCCGAAAGGGACAAAGCACTTTTCTTCGTGTTCTTCGTGGTGAGCAGACTCCTCTGGTTTCATTCCGCTTCGACCTTGGCCATTTCCTTATTCCTGTCGGCCTCGGGATACAACACGACTCGCACGTAGTTTTTCTCATCCAGGTATTTCAAGGCTGCGCTTTTGATGTCCTCAGCCTTCAGGGACCGGATCTTCTGGTCATATTCCAGTATGTCCTCGGGGTTTTCCTGGAACCGGTACGAGTGACTCAGGACTTCCAGCCAGAAATCGTTTTCCTTCATCCGGGTTTCAAGCTCACGGGTCTGCATCTCTTTTATTTTTTCAATATCCCCGGCCGGGACACCATTATTCTTGATGCCTTCCACCTCTTTAAAGACGAGTTGAGTCATTTCCTCAACTCTCTCCGGAGCACATGCAAAGCCGACGTTGAAGATATAGGATGGCCGCGGATCGCGGGAGGGAGCAGACGAGATTCCCACGCCATAGCATTCACCCTTGTCCTCGCGAAGTGACTGCCGCATTTTTATCCTGAGCAGATCGGTCAAAGATCTTAACCGGTAACGGTCCATGGACGTCCATTCGAATGGGCCGGTGAAAGCGAGCTGCACCAGGCTTTTCGGCTCAAGCCCTTTAAACACCTGTTTCTCCACTATGCCACGGGGATAGTCCATCCCGGTATCCTTTCCTTGCTCTTTACGCCAGACAACCGGCAGTCCGCCCAGATACTCTTCCACTGTCGGCCGCAGACTTTCGACATCAAAGTTCCCCACCAGAATAAAGGTGAAATCACTGGCATCAGCAAACCGATTGCGATAGATTTCAAATGCCTTTGATAAGTCGACCTTGCCGAGGAATCCCTCAGTCAGGGGTTCCGAACGGTAATGGTTCTGTCCCAGGGTCAACTGGACCGTATCTCGGAAGGCTGTTTCCGGGCTGGTATCACGATGTCTCAGGACCTGGGATAATCGTTGCCTGAACGAACCAAAGGCCGGTTCATCCATGCGTGGCGCAGTAAAATAGAGATAGACGAGCTGAAACATAGTCTCCAGATCCTGAGGCGTACAACTGCCGGAAATGCCCTCATTTAATTCACCGATCCATGGTGATACGTTAACCAGCTTTCCAGCCAGCATCTTTTCGAGCTCTATCTTGTCAAAAACATTCAACCCGCTTTCGGTTATGGCTGAAATGGCAAAGATCGCGGAAGGATAGTCCGGCTTATCGATCAACGAGCTGCCGCCCGGACTGAAGGAGCCGAGCAGGATCTCCTCATTCTGAAAATCAGTCGGTTTCAGCACTACCCTGATCCCGTTGGAGAGTGTCCATTCGGTTAGTCCCAGCGACTCGATCCGCTTGTCCGCCAGAATCCGGCCGGCCTGGGGTGGGGCCTCTATTAAGGCACGGCCTGCGATCTTATCCTTGTACGCCACTACGTCTTTCCCTTCCACTTTGGCAAACAGGGCTATTAGCTCGTCTTTGCCCGGCACTGTGAATCCCTGCTTTTCGGGGGCATTTAAGGTAATGACCCTGTTATTTTCAGTTATCGTCCGGTTGACGACCGCATTTACTTCATCCAGAGTGACCGCCGGGAGCAATTGTTTTGCCAGGTTGTACCTGTATTCTATGGAGAGAATGGGATCGCCGTTCAGGTAGTGATTGATACATGGTGATACAAAGACGGATGATTCAGTCTTGTCCTTTTCCTTGCAGGCCTGTTCAAGTCCGCGCTGGAACTCTTCTTTCTGCCGGTCGAGCTCGCTCTTGTTGAAACCGTACTTCTTAATACGGGATATTTCGGTCAACACCGCCTCAAGGCCTTCTTCGACCCCGTTATCCTTGACTACCGCCCCTATCATGTATGCTTCCTTCGACCGGACAAGATCCGTCCTGGTCGAATAACCATAGATAAAGGGGGGATCGGGCCGCCGGGAGAGCTCGTACAGGCGCTGATTGAGGAGCATATCGTACAGGTGCTCCACGAGCCTCGTCTTATAATTCTGGATGGAAGAGGTCGGTGCGGGCTCTTTCTTAAACAGTACGCTGACACTGGTCGCGGTGGCTTCAGGATCTGTGGCCGGCGCAAAGAGGGTCCCGCCATGATCGGGAACAGGGATGATGTCTCGTGCGGGGACATCTCCGGGCCGGGCAATATCGCTCAGGTGTCCGGATATCATTTGTTCGACCGCAGTCTGATCAAAATCTCCCACTGCTACGATGGACATCAGATCGGGACGGTACCACCTTTTGTAGAAGTCTCTCAGTTTCTGATAAGGGAAAGACTTTATTATGTCCGTTTGGCCTATCGGAGGCCGGTGGGCATAGCGCGATCCCTGAAAAATGACCGGTAATTGCTGATCCCTCATTCTGGCCTGTGCCCCGCGCCCGGAGCGCCATTCTTCCAGAATGACCCCTCGCTCCTTGTCGATCTGCGCCTCATTAAAGCTGATTCTGTGCGCCCAGTCTTCGAGAATCAAGAAAGCCTTCTCCAGCACGGCGAGATTGTCGGTCGGAACTTCCAGCATGTAGACGGTCTGATCAAAGCCGGTATACCCGTTCAGCTCCGGACCGAATCTCATGCCGATCGATTCCAGATAGTTCACAAGCTCATGCTTCGGAAAATTTTTGGTCCCGGCAAAGGCCATGTGTTCAACAAAATGGGCCAATCCCTGCTCGTCGTCTTCCTCCAGAACCGACCCGACGTTGACCACAAGCCGCAACTCGGCCCGCTTTTCGGGCTTTTTATTCGTGCGAATGTAATAGGTGAGGCCGTTTTGAAGCTTGCCTGTTCTGACCTGCGGATCTGATTCCAGCAGATCCGCAGGCTTGTACTCAAGTTGCGCCGTTTTGTCGGACGGAATGGCGGCAAAGGACGCCTGTGCAACAAAAAAACTGAGAACGGTAAAGACTATGAGCAATAGATGGGACTTGCTTTTCATGGCGCTATCCTCGATCAAGGAATTGTGATTGCGGGTCGAATGAACGTGCCGAACTCGCAATAAGTCCGACAGACTCCCAGGATGAGATGAATCCCAAAGCACCGAGTCGCATATGCCGGATTTACAGGATGAGCGGTTTTTGCACGGTGCGCGTGCGTGTTTATGCTGGTCTGGGGCCTCGGTGCCTTTGAAACCTGCATTCTTGGTATAGTCTATCGGAACCTAACAAGAAATACTGAAAGATTCAAGCGCCGTATCAGCGCATCCGTTGGGTTTCACTTCGTTCTACCCAACCTACAGTTGCAACCAGGGCGGATTGTGGTGAATCCATAGCAAGGCGAAACCCAGCAAGGGCCTAATCCGGCCTTCGGACATACAAATATGCTGAGAATACAATAATTACAACCGTCAGAAAATGAATCAGATATGGAGAAACCTGGACATAGACAAGCTCCTCAATGTAATGCACGATGAAAGACCCCTCGTATGACAAGGCGGGATTATGCCTCCGTCTGAGCCAGACATCAAGATGAGTCAAAGGGCAGTACCAGCCAAACGTTTGCATCAAAGCGGCAAATACGAGCCCGCCAATATGCATCATTTTGAGAGATCGATGCTTTCTTCCGATCAGTGCCCCAAGGACCAGGAAAATAATCCAGGCAAAATGCAATAAGACTACGATATCTGCGGCAACTCTGTATAACATAGGTTTTTACCAGAATCCACCGCCTGATCGTCTTGCATATCGAAGTCGTTGAGTCAGATGCGGTCAAATCGGGCATACGGGCGGTGGATTTGGGTTTATTATAGCCGTAATACATTTATGGAGACAAGTGGCGCAGAGATTTTGTGTGATTCGGCCATATCAGCTATGCCCACGAATCCTAACCCGGACAAGCCGGAAATCCGAAACTCAAAATCCGAAATCCGAAACAAATTCGAATGACCCAAAAACGGAAAATTCAAAACGCTAGAAAACAAGACAGCGCCGCGTTAATGAAATAAAAGTCTTGCCGGATAATGCGCGAATATTTT
>JAZDGK010000020.1:0-33480 GCA_043806955.1 Pseudomonadota bacterium
ATTTTAATCCTCACCAGGCTGGGAAGCTAGGAAGCCGGGAGGCCGGAAAGCCGGAAAGCTGAATCGTTGGGGTTGGCTCGCAGCCTTCCGGCTTCCCAGCGTCCCAGCCTTCAAGCCTTCCAGCCTTTGCCGGTTAAAATCTTCGCATTCCTTGACCTTGGACAAAATTGAACATTTTGCAAGAGGCTCATCAGTATCCGATTTCCAAGTATTTCGTGCCGTTCGGCATTGGTCATTGGGAATTCAGTATTGGACGTTTTGTTATATCGACATGTCGATCCCGGCCTTTCCAGATGAACGTACGATTTCCGTCAATAATCATGTTGTATTTGAGAGGGCACGACAGTGGCTATTTCTATTCAGGTTGCACAGACCCCGATGGAACTGGACGATGTTTTCAGGCTCCGTTATCACGTTTACGTAGTTGAAGACAACAAATTTGACTCCGCAGCACTGACTGATGGGAGAATTTTTGATCGTTTTGATGCATATCCTGTCTACAACGTGAACCTTATAGCCTACGACGGCGACCTGCCTGTCGGCACGATCAGATTCACGGAAGACTCGGAGCTTGGCCTGCCTCAAGAAGAGCTGGTGGATATAAGCGCCATCCGAAACAACAGGCGATACCCGGGAAAGCTATTCGGTATCGGCATGCTTGCGGTACGTGAATCGTACCGGTACAGAATGGGTTTTCTGACCAGTCTCCTCAAATACCTTATTGCGCTTCTACGGTATCGGGACGGCACGGAAGCGGTCATTTCGATCAACCACGTGATTGAGAAGATGATGGCCCGTCTGGGCTTCGAACGAATCGGCGAGAAATTCTATTCGGAAAAGATCAGGAACTACATTGTCCCTATGTACGGTACCATGGAGGGCGTGGCCGCTGACTTTCGAGAGGACCGGCTGGCCCACGAGCTGTCGAGATTCACTGACAGCCTGAGGCGGAAGATCTTCAATAAAGGCGACACCATCTGCCGCCAGGGAGAAAAAGGCGAGGAGGCATACGTTTTGTTGCGTGGCAGTGTAAATGTTCTGGTCGAAAAGGGATCACGGAAAGAGAGGGTCGCCACTCTCGGTCCGGGGGCTCTGATCGGCGAAATGTCTCTCGTCGACGAGCAATCCCGTTCGGCCACTCTGGAGGCTAACGCCCGCGAGACAGAGCTCATGATATTGTCGCAGGACGGATTCAGGAACGCACTCTATGATAAAGATACACTCGTCGGAATCCTCAGAATGGCCACGGAACGCCTTCGGAGAATGAATTTGATGGCTTTTGAGGAGCGAAGAAGTGATACGGCGAGAGAACTTGTCAAACTGTTTTTGGAGTTCAAGAGAATCAACAAAATTTTTCAGGCAGATAAAGATCAGGCCTGCCTGCTCACTTTGGAATCCGCAGCGGAAGAACTCGGCGCAAACGTCGACGAAATTCGTCCGTGCTGGGATCAGCTCATTAAGGACAAAGTTCTGAAGGCCCGTAACGGCCAAATAACGGCAATAAACGAGAATGCCTTCAGGAAGGCCTTTCAGGACTCGGACTGAGAGACGTAGAAGTATCCATCATACGATTTTGGGATGATAATATGAGAATTTCCAATGTCGAATTCTCAAGTTTCAATTTCCAAGTTAGTTTTTCTTTTGCGTTGAGCATTGAACATTGAGCGTTGGACATTCGATATTGGGAATTGACCTATGCACGGTATATTATAGACTTCCAGATAAAGCTTTTGGGTGCGTTATCGGTCGGGGATGTACGAACAGGTACTATCCCCTCCCTGCTGCCTTCCCAAAAACATTATCTGAAAGTCTTTAGCATTTTCCGGATCCCCGAGTATTCGCCCGCCTCACCACGAAGGTCATCCCACACGAAATCTCAGAATCATGCCTCATCGCTTCCCCTCCGTTTGATTTTGTTACATCTTCCTGCCGATAAGTCGGTCAGAGGCACTGAGACCGTAACTGTTCACCGTTCACCGTTAACCGTTCACCGAAAAGACGTTTCTCGCGGTCTTCAGGTAGTATTTGGCTCTTGGTCTCTGGTTCCTTGTCTTGTGGCATCAGGGACTGGAGACCGCGGAATACGTGATCACCGTGGTTTTTTGCCAAAAGACGCTTTTCAGGTTCTTACGGCAACGGTGAACGGTGAACGGATGCCTAAGTCCCACAGGCCCCCGGACCTTATGGAAAATTCGGCATCAAAAAACCTCGAAATTTTCTATCGACTCCCGAAAATAGACTTTTTGTCCTGTCTGCCTGAAGAAGAGCTCCTGTATCTGGCGGGGCAGTTCAGGGATCTGCGGGTCAGGAAAGGAGAAATCATCTGTCGCGAAGGGGAACCGGGCGATTCCCTCTATATTATAAAATCAGGCATAGTCAGCGTCTATGTGAACGACCGAAACAGGGACAGGCTAATCGCCCAGTTGCAGCGGGGAGATTTTTTCGGGGAACGGGCCGTGCTTACCGGTGAGCCGAGAATGGCCACTGTTCAGGCTGCCCTGGATGTGGAGCTTTTCGAGCTTAAGAAGGCGGACTTCGAGGGGCTCCTTCGGAAGAATCCGGCAGTCGGACTCCACATAAGCAGGGTCATATCCTCACGGTTCAGCAGAGAGGGGCAACTTGCATATGTTGTTCCTTCCCAGTGTTTCATAAGTGTCGTGGGGACGCACTCCGGGCTCGGATGTTCGACGCTTGCCGCAAGACTCGCAAAGACGGTCCATGGAGAGACCGGGAAACCCGTACTGATTATCGACCTGGACGAACCCCGGGGGAAGGTACTGGAAATCCTGGGAGGGGAAAGGATTGACTGCCCGGACCAAAGACTGGTTGAAGACTTTTCCGGCCAGACCAGGGCCAGGCTGGAGGATGCCTGGTTCAAGAGTTCCTCGGGGGTCATCATCTTCCAACTTCCACAGGCGAACGACCGGCAGTTCATAACCGAAATCAGGTCAAACCTGTCGTCCGTCCTGGAGATTTTAAAGAATACCTTCAGCCTCGTATTCTTTGATCTCAGCCACGACATAAACGCCGTGAGCAGGCGGGTCCTCCGGCTCTCCGATGCAGTTCTTCTTCTTGCTTCGAATTCTGAAGGAGACATTGTTCAGGTACAGACAAAGCTCAAGGGGTTGCGAGAGATCATCCGTCCCGTGGCAACCCGGCTTAAGGTCGGGATAAGCCATTTCAGGGGCGAAACGGGGCTTTACCGGGCCGAGATCAGAACCCGTCTGAATCTCGCAGAGGTTCCGGACATCTGGTGCAGCAGGGACGAGAAGCAGAACGTATCTTCCTTGAGAAGGCTGGCAAGGGAGGTCTCAAGGAGGCGAGTCGGCATTGCTCTCGGCGCGGGGGGCGCGAGGGGCTGGGCGCATCTCGGGGTTTTGAAGGCGCTCGAAAGCAGAGGCATTCCCATAGATATGATTGCCGGATGCAGCATCGGGGCAATCGCCGCCGCCTTATATGGAAAGACCGGGTCCGCAGAAAAGGCCATAGAACTCATATATTCACGGTTCTCATCGATCCGCCAGGTGAAAAGGAACATATACGACTATTCATTACTGCTCGGTGGAGGTATCCTGAAAGGCGACAGGATCCTCGCGGTGCTCGATGAAATGATGGAGGGGGCTGAATTTGTCGATATGCTTGTGCCCATAAGCATTGTAGCCGTGGATATGACGACCGGCGGGGAAGTCATTCTGGAAGAAGGATCGGTGAGCAGGGCCGTAAGGGCGAGCATATCAAGCCCGGGCATGTTTTGTCCTTTTAACCTGAACGGGAGATGGCTTACTGACGGCGCCCTTATCAATCCGTTGCCGGTGGATGTGCTGATCAACAAAGGAGCGGATTTCCTGCTTGCGTCCGTGGTTGAGGCGCGCGGTCCGGAGGTCTGGCCTGAAGGCGGCAGGCCTTCCATACTGGGAACGTTATCGCGGTGTTTCTCGATTACGTTCTCACGGGCCGCACGGGAGAATATCAATAAAGCGGACATTTGCATCCACCCTGACGTGAGAGGGTACAGGTGGGGAGATTACCATCAGGGAAAAGAGCTGATACGCAAAGGCGAAGATGCCTGCCTCGAAAAGATAGATGAGATAGAGAAGCTCGTGTTTGGGGGAAATAATAAGTGCTGAGTGCTGAGTACCGACACTTGCCCTATGCCTTCTTGTCGGTGAACGGACAACGGTGAACGGTGAACGAGTTATGCCTGCAACTATTAATAACTTGATTCAGCAATCAATATCTCGGTTTCCGGATCGTTTGGCCCTTAAGGAGAGAGATAAACGAGAGTGGAAAACGCTCTCTTACCGCGAACTGGGCGAGGCGGTTGCCGAGCTCGGCACCGGACTTCTGGCCGGAGGGATCAAACCCGGCGATAAGGTCGGCCTTTTCATGAACCGGGGCTGCAACTGGCTGATTGCCGATCTTGCCGTGCTTGGCGTAAGGGCAGTGGATGTCCCTCGGGGAAGAGAGATCGTGCTGGACGAGCTTTCTTTTATTGCCCGGCATGCCGAGGTAAAGTCCGTTATTACGGATATGGACCCTGAGGCAATCGCCGTATTAAGAAAAGAAGCTCCTTGTATTGAGTCTGTTATCCATACCGGGAAAGAGAAAAGTTCCGGGATCTCGGAAGTGATCTCCTGGGAAGAGTTGAGGAACAGGGGAAGGGCCTTGATTTCCGGAGGGGACGGGTCCTTCTGTGAACGAAGTGAAAGTGCGCCCGAAAATGACCTTGCCACCGTTGTATATACCTCGGGGACGACCGCGCATCCCAAGGGAGTAATGCTTACCCAGCGAAATATCGCTAAGGACGTCCTTAGCATTCTCGATCGGATATCGGTTATGCCCGAAGATCGGTTTTTGTCTCTTTTGCCTCCATATCATATGTTTGAGAGGATAATCGAGTATGTTGCCCTGGCAAACGGCGCGTCGATTTGTTTCAGCGACCTTCACAATCTTCGGAAGGATCTCCTGGCGCAAAGGCCCAGCATAGTTGCGGGCGTGCCAAGGATGTGGGAGATGATCTATCATGGTGTGATGGAGAATCTAAAGAAGAAGGGCCCTCACAAGGCACTGAACCTCCTGATCGAGGCCGGCAAAGGTTTCATATGGTCAAAGCGGCTTATCCTGGGGCAGTCGATTTCGAGCCCGGTCAGGGTAGAATGGCCGGCAATGCCGCGATTGAAATCGCTTGCCGAATGCGTTTTGAACGCTCCCCTTTATTTTCTCGCCGATTGCCTGATTTTTAGCGAGGTGAGGAAAAGCCTGGGCGGAAATCTCAGAATAGCAGTAAGCGGGGGAGGGCGCCTTCCTGCGCACATAGATGACTTTTTTGAGATAACAGGGATTACTCTCCTGAATGGTTACGGTTTGACTGAGACTTCGCCGGTCCTGACTCTGCGCCGGCCCGAGGCAAATATCAAGGGGACGGTTGGAACGCCGATCATGGAGACGGAAATAAGGATCTGTGACGAACGCGGGGAGGAAGTTCCGGCGGGAGAGAGCGGAATTGTCTGGGCAAGGGGACCGCAGGTGATGTCGGGCTATCTCAAGGACCAGGAAGCCACGGACAAGGTCTTAAAAGGGGGCTGGTTCAATACCGGGGACATCGGCCGGCAAAGCCCTCACGGTGACCTCATTCTTACCGGCCGGGCCAAGGATACGATCGTGCTCCTCGGCGGAGAGAACGTGGAGCCTGAGCCGATTGAAGGAACCCTGGGCCTGAGTCCTTACATTTCCCAGGCTATGGTAGTGGGGCAGGATAGAAAATCTCTCGGGGCGCTCATTGTTCCGCAGATGCGGTCCCTGGAGGATTACGCCCGGGGGCGCGGCATAGAATACCGGAATGCGAAAGACCTGACCGAATGCCCCGAAGTAATCCGGCTTATGAAAGAAGAGATAAACCGGCTCCACAACAAAGAAGAGACGACCAGACCCTGGGAAAAAATTGCGAAATTCAGTCTGATACCGGAGGAGTGGACCGTCGCCGGCGGCCTTCTGACCTTCACCCTCAAGAAGAAGAGACCAGCCATAGCCAAAGCCTGCCAGCATATTATCGAAAGACTCTATAAGTAGCTTTCAGCGATCAGCTTTCAGCTATCAGCAAAAACCCAGGATAAAGAACATCTTAAGCTGACTGCTGATAGCCGACTGCCACACTTGTTAATGTTTTTCAGCCCCAAGTTCAACAACATCGCCTCCACTTCCCACGCTACGATCCCAGTTGTCGGATAGCCTCCCGGGTCCGACAGGCTCCGAGAAGAATACTTCTTCGATAGTGGAACCTTTTTTCTCCGAGAAGTGGAAACTTTCTTCCATCGGCTCAAAGACCGGTTTTTCAACCATCCGCTCCATCATCTCCTAATGCGGCGAAATACTTAACAAAAATGGGACTGGAGATCGGCATGGTTTCCTGGCATGGGGCTTGCTAGGTGTATAGCTTAACACCAATACGCAAGATTCTCGTCTTGTTCCCCAGTCAAACCAAATTGAAGAGGACACTGACACGGGACGGCCATTGCCGGAGCTTGGAGAGGATTTCCGGAGGACTGATTCGGCGTTCGGAAGGAAGTCTTTAGCCTGTGTAAAAAGCTCTCAATTTTGTTTAAGATCGGGGAAGGCGAGAAGATTCAGTTGACTTTTTGTCTTAGGGTTGTTTGATTCTGAAAAGGGGAGGAGGTGAAAAGAAGATGAGGATGTTTGATAAAGGCAAGACGGTTGTTTTGGCCATGCTGTTTGCAGCAGGTCTGCTGTTTGGGACCGGTATGGTGAATCAGGCCGGTGCAGCCATAGTGAACGGGTGGACTCTGGATCTGTCGGTCATTGACTCCAATCTTGATACTTATACCAATATTGCTAGAGTCATTGTGGATGGAAGCGCTAACGTGACTCAGAGTTTCGGAGCAGACGGCGTTTTCAACGACGGCGATACTTTTTCAGAGTATGGTATGCTTGAAACGGCGAGCTATCGGACGGAGGCCGGGAGGCTCAAACCATTTTATCTTTCCACGGGAGCGCATGACTATGTGCTTTATTGGAAGGCCACAGGGTTGACCGGTCAGGTATACGACGTCAAGCCAGGGCTCACCCTGGCCGACACCGAATTCAAGTATGAATTTGACAGCGGTGTCGGTACCATGGGATTCTACCTGGAAAACGAACTCGGTACCGTTTACACCCTTGCTACGCTCGGCATTATCGATCCATCCGGCGGGCAGGGCCCGGCAGGGTTCCTGGGCGGAGCTGGCTTGAATGGCACGACCGATATCACAGCGCGGTTTCTGACCAAGTATCCCGGAGTCTGGAGTGATCCTGACGGAGAACCTATGGCTATCGGGTTACTGAATACCGACAATGTGGTGACGAGTATTACTCCAACCAGCGGCGGGTTTGTCGCGGGTATCGAAAGCACTGGTGCAGTAAAGATAGCCACCCCGCTCCCGGGCAGCGTAGTGCTTCTGGGGTCCGGTCTGATAGGCATGGTCAGCTTTGCCAGAATGAGGTTCGGAAGAAAGAAGTAGATAACGAAGAGACGTAAACAAGGAAGCAGAGCGGTCGACATCGGCCTCTCTGCTCCTTTGTTTTTTTGACGATTCATCCATCCGACCTGAATCAGGGATTTTCCTCTATTCTTACAGTCATATTCATCATTCTGTCCGGTTGGGACCCCGCTCCCGTCGTCGAATGTGAAATATATTTCCACATAACAGAACAAGATTGCCCCAATTGCTACCTAAGAGTGTGCAGATCGGTTCTGTTTTTCCCTGGACCGGTTCTTGCGAGAGTGCCGGGGAGAGGTCTTGAATAGTTCACAGTTGACCGTTCACCGAAAACACGTCTCTTGCGACCTTTCAAGGGTGGCCTCCGGACTCCGGTTCCTGGTATCCTGGCAACAGGGCGGGGAGGCCGAAACGGGTTACACGGTCACTGTGATTCCTCGCGAAGGAACGGTGAACGGATAACGGTGAACGATCAATATTGGTTTTTTGTTCATCCCTGTTAGAGACGAAAAGAAAAGAATGGTTGGCGGGGCGCAACCTCTTGAAATCATTATTGACAGTTCCGGTCCGATGAGTATACTGCCGTAACAGCCGAATTCTCGGAGCCTCCTGCAAAATGTTCAATTTTGTCCAAGGTCAAGGAAGGCGAGGATTCTAACCTTCAAAGGCTGGAAGGCTTGAAGGCTGGGACGCTGGGAAGCCGGAAGGCTGCGAGCTAACCCCAACGATTCAGCTTTCCGGCCTCCCAGCTTCCTAGCTTGCCAGCCTGGTGAGGATTAGAATCTGAGCCTGACGCAGAGATTGGGCAAAAGAGGACGTTTTGCAAGAGGCTCCTCCGGGAAGAAAAGCCTATGCACAAGAAGAGACTGACTCTTTTCCTTTGTATCCTGCCCCTCATTATGCTCGTTTTGAGCTGCTCCAGCCCGGAAGAGAAAAGGGCCAGATTCTTCAACAAAGGCAAGGCCTTTTTTGAGAAAAAGGACTACGCAAAGGCCCGGGTTGAGTTCAAAAATGCCGTTCAGGCAGATCCCAAATTTGCCGAAGGCTACCACTGGCTCGGCAAGACCGAGCTTGCGCTCCGAAATCCGAAGAATTCCTATGGATATTTCTCAAAGGCCGTGGAGTTGAATCCGAACCTCCTGGCGGCACAATTGGACCTCGGCCGCCTGTTTCTTCTGGCACGGGATTGGGACAGGGCACGGGAAAAGGCGGATTTTGTCCTGGCGCGAGATGCAAGAAGCGTTGAGTCCCTTTTGTTGAAAGCTACTGCTCTGGGGGCGAAAAAAGATCTTGAGGGGGCATTGGACCTCGTCCGAAGAGCCATCGGCATCAATCCGAAGAACGTTCAGGCTTACGTCCTTGGTGCGGGTCTGGAGGTTGC
Source organism: Pseudomonadota bacterium (assembly GCA_043806955.1). GTDB lineage: Bacteria > Desulfobacterota > QYQD01 > QYQD01 > JAZDGK01 > JAZDGK01. The sequence continues at coordinate 8,875 of JAZDGK010000020.1, forward strand.
TTTGCAGAGACCGGAGAGTGCGGAGGGCATGTTGAAGGCCGGGGTTGAAGTCTTGCCCGAACAGGAGGCGCTGCAGCATGCGCTTGCGGAATTCTATGTCAGACAGAGACGCCCTGATGATGCGGAAACGGTTTATAGAGAGATGGTGGCTCGAAAACCCGGTGAAGTACGCTACCGCTTTGCCCTTGCCGGACTGCACATTATCCGGGGAAATGCGGACCGGGCTGAATCCGAATTGAGGGCAGTGGTTAAAATGGACCCGAATAAAGAGGAGTACATCCTTCCTCTTGCTGACTTTCTTCTGAAAAGCCGGCGGCCTGCGGAGGCCGAAGACCTTATGAAGAAGTTCGTTCAGAAGAACTCGCCTGCCTATCAGGTACGTTTTGCCCTGACCGGTCTTTACTCGAGCACGGGGCAAGCCGATAAGGCGCTTGGCGCTCTCCGGGAAATAGTGGAACTCGATCCCAAAAGCCCGAATGTCGTACGGGCGAAGAATCAGATGGCGATCGTATATATGGGGCAAAGAAACCCGGATAAGGCGTTGAAGCTCACTCGTGAGATTATCGAGGATAATCCGGGCGACGTTACGGCCCTTGTCACCCAGGGCCGGATTTGCATGTACAGGAAAGACGGCATAAATGCGGTGAGCGCCTTTCGAAATCTCGTGAAAGAGGCGCCCAGGAATCCGGAAGCCCATCTGCTTCTGGGGCAGGCACACCGTTTGAACAAGGAAAACGGTCTTGCGGAAGAAGAGCTCCGAAAGGCGCTTTCTCTGAACGAAAAGTACGCCCCGGCCATGGACGCCCTCGGGGACCTCTATGCGGCCGGGAAGGACTTTGCCGAAGCCGAGAAGATGCTCCGGAAGATCGTTGCGTTGTGTCCCGAAGATCCTCGTGCCTATTACAAGCTGGGTGGAATGCTCCTCCTCAAGAACGACAGAAACGGCGCGCTTTCCGCCCTGAATGATGCCGTGAACAAGGCGCCGAAATGGCTGCTTCCCTACTTTGAGATCGCCCAGTTGCATATGAGTGACAATCAGCCGGCCAAGGCGATTGAAGTGCTTCAGAGAGCGGAGAAAGCAAACCCCGGTACCCCCCGGACATTGCTTCTGCTGGCCAATGCTTATGACCTGAAAGGCGAAAAAGACAAGGCACGGACTGCCTACGAGCAGCTCGGCGCAAAATACCCCAAAGACGCATCAGTGGCTAACAACCTGGCTTATCTCTATGCTGATTCGTACCCGACCAAGGAGAATCTGGCCAAAGCCATTCAGTTGATGCAGACCTCCTTGGCAGCGCAACCCGACCATCCGGGCCTGCTCGATACCCTGGCCTGGATTTACCACAGGCAGGGCCGGCTTCCGGAAGCGGAAAAAATTCTCCGGAAATCACTCGCAAAGGCCCCAAATAACCCTACTTTCAATTATCACCTGGGTGCGATTTTGGCGGCAAAAGGCGATCGTACCGGGGCCGAACGAGCTCTTAGAACGGCACTGGCGTCCGGACAGACGTTCTCCGGCAGGCAAAAGGCACTGGAGATACTGGGAAGGCTCTAAGCTGGGAGGCTGGGATGCTTTCGTTTGACCTGTTGGTGAACGGGGGATGTCCTGAACCAAACAAACTAGACAAACTAAAGAAACCAAACAAACCGGCTCCACGCCGGGAGGCTGGGATGCGGAAAAGAACTTTGCCTGATTCATAGCATTTTCTTGTCTTGGTTTCTTTGTGGTTCGAATTCCTGATTAATAATCTTTTTTCCTGAGCGAGGTTTGTAAGATGAAAAAGAGATTTTGGGTTTGGGGTATAGTCCTGGGATTTGTTTTGCTGCACATTGTTCCTTCAGAAGGGGGCCTTTACGAATCTGAATCCGCTCCGGGCAAGGCCGGTCCGGCCAAGGCGGTGTTGCAGACTCCGGCCGGCGAGGGTGTAAAGGAACAGAACCTGCAGTATGTGCTGGGACCGGAAGACGTCCTCCAGATATCGGTATGGAAGGATCAGGAACTGACAAGGGAAGTAATCGTAGATCCGGACGGGCATTTTTCATTTCCTTTGGCAGGGCAGATTTCGGCCGCAGGCCGGACCGTTCCGGAAATTGAAACAGAACTTCGGGAAAAGCTGGCCGTCTATGTATCCGAGCCGGTTGTTACGGTGCTCTTGCGGAAGGTGCAAAGCTACAAGATTTATGTCATCGGAAAGGTGTCGAGGCCGGGTTTTTTTGTTCTGGGCGACAGGATAAACGTTATGCAGGCACTGAGCATGGCCGGAGGCTTGACGCCGTTCGCCTCTCCGGGCAAAATAGTGGTCTTGCGTGAGGGTGAGAAAGGGCAGCAGAGGTTTTCGTTCGATTATGACGATGTGGCCGAGGGGGAATCCCTGGAGCAGAATATAGAGCTGAAAAACGGTGACGTGGTCGTAGTACCGTAACGGCAGACGTTCACCGTTGACCGTTGACCGTTCACCAAAGGGACGCCTTTCAGGTTCAATACTCAATGTCCAAGGGCAGCTCTCCTGATTGGAAATTGGTGATTGAGCATTCAACATTGGACATTGATCCTGAAATGGTATGTTGGAGAGTTCTAACTCCCTGATGAGACTGCAAAGAGTGAAAAGCGTATTTCGATCGATAATAATCACCGGGTTTGTTCTCCTCCTGTGTGATGTGGCCGGAATTCATGCCGGGCAGTATACTGTTACGCCATCGTTGTCCCTGGTCGGGGGGTATGATGACAATTTAAACTTTACTTCGTGGGATGAAACGGCCGATTTGTTTACGGAGTTAAAGCCTGCGGCGGTGTTCAGAAGGTCTATGGAGAGTTCCTCTGTGGCGGGTACTGCAGAGTTGAATTTTCAGTCATATGCGAACGAGACCCATCTCAATACCGTGGATCAGAAGTACAGCATAGCGGGCGACTACCTGCCCGTCGCCGAGCTGAAGCTTGACCTGTCCGGAAGCTATCTTGAGGATACCTCCCTGGATACGGAGTTCAGTACTGAGGGCCTGATCATGGCCCGGACGGACCGGCGCAAATACGGGACTTCAGGGGCTGCGGCATGGTCTGCCGGATACAGGACTGCGTTTAATCTGGCGGGGGGATATGATCGGACCGAATACGACGATGACGACTCTCGCTATTCAGACTATTACGTCGAGAGCCTTTCTGCAGGCGTGAGTCATCAACTCCGGAATGGACGGACCGTCCTGGTCTTGCAGCCGTCATACTCCTATTACGGATTTGATACCGGCAATACAAAAAACTATCAGGCCCTTCTGGGACTGAATCACAATCTTTCGGAGAATTCTTCACTCCAGCTTTTTGCCGGGCCCAATTATTCCCGCTCAGAATCCTGGGTTGTCGTTCCCTTGTCAGTGCCGCCGTTTACTGAAAGAGTGGAACGGGTTGAAGATCAGTCAGGCTGGCTGGCAAGTATGGAGGCAAAGAGGATCTCCGAACGAGGGAGTATGCGCGCCGGGTACACCCGGGACATAACAGGCAGCTCTTACGGCGTGACGCTCAAGCGGGACCACCCTTATCTCGCCTTTTCACTCTCATTGTCGGAAAGGCTGCGGAGCAGGCTGTCTTTTGACTACTACCGGACGAGGTCCGAATGGCAGGAGACTCTTTACGACAACGAGACTTATTCCGTCGGAACCGGGATCACGTATTCACTCCGGGAACGGGCTGAGATCTCCTTGAATTATGCTTACAGCAGGATAAACAACCGCCTCGGAGACCGGGGTGAACGCAACCGGGTCTACTTGCAGTTGAACCTTTTTACCGTCAAGGAATTATGAAAGAACGACGACGATCGACAATAATTGCGTATGATATGAGGAATTAATATGGGACAACGGTTCAATACGATAGATGATTACATGGCTTTTTTTTCAAGGCGGAAATACCGAATACTGATCCCTCTGGCCATAGTGGCCGGCATCGCGGCGCTGGTGGCGTTCCTGCTGCCTTCGATTTATAAATCGACAAGCACCATAGTCATCGAGACGCAGCAGATCCCCCAGGAGCTCATCAGGACCACGGTGACGGGCTATGTCGAAGAGCGGCTGAAGATCATCAGCCAGGAGATAATGGGCCGTACAAACCTGGTCGACATCGTGGAACGGTTCGGCCTTTACCGGGATATGAAAGACAAAAAGACTACCGAAGAGATCATGGAAAAAATGCGGGAGAATATCATCCTGGAAACGGTTGCCGCCGAAACCATGGACCGGAAGACGGGACGGGCCACTCCGGTGACCGTCGCCTTTACGCTTTCTTTCGAAGGAGAGTATCCGACCCAGGTGCAAAACGTGGCAAACGCGCTGGCCTCTTTATATCTGGAAGGGAATCTCAGGGCGCGGACGGGCATGGCGGAAACTACTGCGCAGTTCCTGGAAAAGGAGGCGGAAATCTACCGGCAGCAGTGTGCCGAGTTCGGACAGAAAATCGCTGTATTCAAGGAGCAGCATCTTACCGAACTGCCGGAACTCCTCCAGCTCAATCTGCAGGCGGAACAACAGATGCGCACCCAGATGGACAACCTGGACCGGGATATCCGGTCCCTTCAGGAACGCAAGATCTCCCTGGAAGGGAGTCTCTCCTCGGTACGGCCGGAGAGCTCGATGATCAATGAAACCGGCCAGCGCATACCGGATTCGCGGGAAAGCCTCAAAATGGCGAGAAGCCGGCTGGTGAGTCTGCAGGCCACCCTTTCGGGAAAGCACCCGGATGTGGTCAAGACGAAGAAGGAAGTGGAGAGACTGGAACAGGAACTCCAATTGAAGGACGATATACAGAGAAAACGGAAGGAGCTTGAGGGAAAAAAGGCGGACTTGCAGAAGTTGCTGGGCGGGGCTACCGAGAAGCATCCCGACGTGATTCGGCTTAAGAATGAGATCGCTCAGTACGAGGTGGACATCGACAGGGCGGGCCAAAAGCAGGCGACATTAAGCGGATCAGCAAGAGAAGAGGCCGATAACCCGGTATATATCAATTTGAAGACCCAGCTTACCTCTACCGGTCAGGACCTGGCTTCCATGAAGAAACAGCGCGGCGACCTGCACAAGAGGTGGACGGATTATCTGCGCCGTCTCGACAATACGCCGCTTGTAGAAAGCGGGTATTCGCAACTGAACCGCGACTATGACAATGCCCGGAACAAGTATCAGGAGACCATGAACAAGCTGATGGAGGCCAGGCAGGGGCTGAGTCTGGAACAGACCCAGGCGGGGGAGCGGTTTACCATAGTCGAACCGGCACAATTTCCGGAAAAGCCGGAAAAGCCGAACCGCCTGGCCATTGTGCTTATCGGGTTGATCCTGGGCTTGGGCGCGGGGATCGGGTATGCTTCGATCCTCGAGTTTTCGGATACCTCGGTCAGGACGGCTGAAGAACTGGAGGAGATCACCGGTCTGCCGGTCCTCGCGGTGATTCCCCGGATTCTGACCGTTGACGAAGTGTCGGGGCGGAAGAAGTTCAAATGGTATTACTGGGCCGCCGCCTTGGCCGTCATAATAATTGCGGCGATCATCTTTCATTTTGCGGTCATGGATCTGGAGCTTTTCTGGATAAAGCTCATGAGGAAACTGTAGGCCCTGGAAGCAGAATACGGAACAATAACGTGTAAAGAAGAAAACTTATCAATCAGGAAAACAGGAAAACTGGAAAAATATTCCTTCGTGGTTTCGTGCTTTCCTGATTAAGAAATGATTTGTCTCTTTAGAAATGCATCAGGAGTAAGCGAATGAGCCATATTGAAAAGGCACTGGAAAAGGCAAGAAAAGAACGGCAGGATGTTCCGGAAGGACCCCGGACCATAAAGCACCAGGATGTCCGGAGTGCACTGCCGCTTGACCCGGTCTATACGGAAACCCGCTCCGTACCCGTGGAGGAATCGATTCTGGTAGAACAGCGGCTTGCCACTCTGAGCGCCGCCCCGGTCGTCATAGAACAGTACAATATTTTAAAGACAAAAATATTCCAGCGGACACGTGATGAGCATCTGAATACGCTGATGGTGACCAGTGTCGGTCCCGGCGAGGGAAAGACCCTGACTGCAGTCAATCTTGCTCTCAGCATGGCACGGGAAATGGACCAGACGGTACTTCTTGTTGATGCCGATCTGAGGTCGCCGGCCATACACAACTGTTTCGGGCTTCCTTCCGAACCAGGGCTTGCCGACTATCTGTTCCGCAACAGTCTTGTTCCGGATCTGCTTGTAAACCCCGGGATTGCAAAGCTGACGGTTATGCCCGCGGGTAACCTGCCTTCTCACTCGCTGGAATACCTTAGCTCTCCCCGCATGGCTGCTCTGGTCGATGAAATGAAAGAGCGTTATCCCGATCGATACGTTATTTTTGACTGCCCGCCGCTTCTTGGCTATGCCGACTCTCTGGTTTTTTCGGAATACGTAAACGGGATAATCCTGGTAGTTGAGGCTGAGAAGGCATCCGGGGCAGACATCAGAAAGGCCCTCGACCTCCTTTCCGGCCGCAATGTGATAGGGACCGTATTGAACCGGGCAGATCCGGCCGGCGGGAAATGTGGATACTACAGATGATTTCGGATTTGGGATTGCGGATTGCGGAATGGGAAAAGATGGAAGGTGAGAAGGTGCGAGGGTGAGAAGGTGGGATCGCGCAGGGCGGGATGAGAAAGCGATGAGTGATGAGTGCCGAGTACTGAGTGAAACCGATAGTTGAAATCGAAGAGGTTTTTCTTGATGAATTCGTAAAAAGTCGTCACTCCGGTGAAAACTGGAGTCCAGCCCTCCCGTAACTACTTGAAGAGACTGGATTCCGGCTTCCGCCGGAATGACAAAAAGCACTACTTTTCGACTTTTCACGAACTCATCAGTTTTGATAAACCAAACAAACCAAATAAACTGAATAATCCGCGTCAATCTGTGTGAATCCGTGGCGAAGAACGTGTTCATCCGTAAACGAAACTGACGAACTCAACAACCCAACGCGCTGAACTAAACAAAACCAGATAAACCAGATAAACCAGATAAACCAAACAAACTAAACAAACTAAAATGTATGAATCTTTTTACGGCCTGACCGACAGGCCCTTCCGCATAGTCCCTGACCCCGATTTTCTGTATCTGAGCGAGGAGCATCGGCTGGCCCTTGTCTATCTGGAATATGGGCTGGCTAATCAGGCCGGATTCATTGTTATTACCGGCGAGATCGGGACGGGAAAGACCACCCTTATTCGCACCCTGCTTCGGAGACTGGATCAAAAGACCCGGGTTGCCTCGATATTCAATACTACCGTCCTGCCGGACCAGTTGCTGCAAATGGTGCTGCGCGAATATGAGATTCCTTTCTCGGACCGGGGCAAGAGCGAGTACCTGAGCGGACTTTATGATTTTCTGATCGACCAGTACCGCCAGGGAAACCGGGTCGTACTGATAGTGGACGAAGCGCAGAATCTTTCGCTGGAAGCTTTGGAGGATATCAGGCTGATCTCCAATCTTCAGACGGAGAAGGAGTATCTGATCCAGATTATTCTGGTCGGCCAGCCCGGGTTAAAGTCGAAGCTGGCTCACCCCCAGCTTGCCCAGTTCGCGCAGAGGATCTCCGTACAGTATCATCTCGTGCCGTTGAACCGTTCCGAGGTCGAGGCCTATATAAGCCATCGATTGAGAGTCGCGGGCTATACCGGGAGCGGGCTTTTTTCGACTGAGGCCCTGGACCTTATATACGAGTCGAGCAAAGGCACCCCAAGAGTAATCAATCTGATCTGTGACGCCGCACTTGTTTATGGATTCGCTGATGAGCTGAAGACTCTCGACAGAGGAGTAATCGAGCAGGTCCTGGCGGATAAGAAGGAAGACGCCCTGTTGTTTCCAGGCACGGAGGAAAACGGGTTGCCCTACATGGTCGAATCCGCCGCCTCCGAGATTGAAAAGAGGCTTTGCCGGCTTGAGACGGAGATGGAAGGACTGAAGGAACAGTGTTCCCGGATCGGATATCAGGCCGGGCAGGACAGGTCTTCAGTTCTTGAATTCGAGGCTCTTCTCCGTGAAGAGCGCCGGAAGAATCAGGAACTCGCCAAATTGCAGCAAGGGTACTTGCAGGCGATGCGAAGATTTAAGGAAGAGAACGAAGCGCTGAAAAATCGTCTGGCCGAACTTGAACCCAAGCCCAAAGTGAATTCCCCCCCGGAAATTCCAACGAAAGCAGCTAAAGCCCGGAAAAAGGGTTTCTGGAGTATCCTGAGCAAATAGTCCGGTCCCGGCGGGCAACTCGACTGGCGCTCCAAGAGAGAATTTGTTTCCGTTCAAGCAGCAATATTTTTCTCCCACAAGAGAAAAAGACGATGACGGCCCCATGAATCGCCGGGTGCGGCTGAAACGCAAGTAGTTGGTGTTAGGCACTTTAATTCTGGGCGGAAGCAGGTATGAATGTTGCACGGGAAAGGCTTTACACGTTGGAAGAAGATCCGGCGGGCTTATCTAAATCTAATCCGGAAGAGGTGGCAAGGATGAAAACCAAGAAATTAACAGCGATTCTATTTTGTTTTGCTCTTGCCCTGGGGCTGGCAGGAGTGGCCGAAGCAAATCTTATTGCGTATTATTCTTTTGAAGGGAACGCGGGAAACGGGACCGTATACGGGGCAACGCCAACCAGCCAGGGATATAATGGCAGCCAGGCATACTATTTTGATGGGGTCGATGACAATATCTCTATCCCGTTGAATATCAATCCCGGTTTTTTGACTTCGCTCACAATGGGCGCCTGGGTGAAAGCTGCCGGTAACGGAACGGGACCCGGGGGGAAAGTGATCTCTCATGACGATGGCGGCTATGATCGCACACTGGGCCTTGATTATCGGTCGAGTTATGGCGGTAACGCAACGGGCCGGTATAACTGGTCGGATTTCGCAGGCAACGGGTACGGAGTGCTGCAAGGCCCTGATTACAGAGATGCCTGGGATTTTATTGCTGCGGTCTATACCCCGACGCAAACCGAATTATACGTGAACGGCCAACTGTTGTCGGTGAATTCCGTTCCAGGGAGTTCGGTGTACACCAATACCTGGATCGGGTCCAACAAGCATTTTAACGAGTATTTTCAGGGGACGATAGATGACGTATTCTTTTATGATGAGGCGTTGACGAAACCCGACCTCGATGCAATGATGGCGGCCAGTCACCCGGTTCCGATCCCTGGTGCAATCTGGCTGGTCGGCTCCGGACTCGTCCAAATACTGGCTTTCAGGAGAAGGCGCAAATAGTTTCAGCGACTCCACAAACCAAAAAGCGGCAGGGAAAGATTTCCCCTGCCGCTTTTGGCGTTAGAAGTTTCCATCAATGTCCGATGTTCAACGCTCAATAACCAATTTCCAATCAGGAGGTGATCCCTTCTATCTCCCTCTATGTCAATCCGCAATCCGAAATCCGAAATTCCTAAATCTTGCCTTTTCAAATCCGCAATCCGCAATCCGAAATCCGAAATAATTACACCGCTCCCTTCCTTGCCAGCACGACCCAGATCGTCTTCCACATTATCTTTAGGTCATCCGCAAAGTGCCAGCGGTCGATGTATTTGAGGTCGAGCTTCACGACCTCGTTAAAATCCGTGATCTTATTCCGGCCGGAGATCTGCCACAGACCGGTTATTCCGGGTTTAATGGAGATCCGCCGCCTGTGCCAGTCCTCGTAGTGCGAGACCTCGTCGGGAGTGGGGGGCCTCGTACCGACCATGCTCATCTGGCCGAGGAGGACGTTCAGGAACTGGGGGAATTCGTCGAGTGAGGTTTTGCGCATGAAACGACCGACCCGGGTGATTCTGGGATCGTTGGCCACCTTGAACATGTGCCCATTCATCTCATTTGATTTCAGGAGATCGGCCTTTCCGGCCTCGGCATCGATATACATGGACCGGAACTTGTAAAGCCGGAAAGGCCGGCCATTCAGGCCTATCCGGATCTGCCTGAAAAGGGTCGGCCCCCTGGAATCCAGCTTGATAGCGATCCCGATTGTCGGATACAGAATCCCGAAAGTGATGAATGTGCCGATCCCGCCCGCGACGATATCCAGGATGCGCTTGTAAAAAAGTCCCGAGGCATTGGCCGTGAAACGATATTTGGAAAGAAGGGGCACTCCCTGCAGGACTTCCACCTGGAGATCGGGCTTGTCCGGATCGTACATGGCCGGCAATACCCGGACATTCAGGCCGATCCGGTCGCATACGGAGAGGTAAGGCTCGAGTGACCGTGGCTTGTCCGGCGGAAGGGCAAAAATCACCTCGTCGATCTCTTTCTCCAGGACCAGGTCTCGCAAATCGTCGAGTGTGCCGAGAACAGGAACAGGCAAATCCGGAGTGGTGCTTCCATCCTGCGGATCGCGAAGCAGCCCCACGACTTTATGGCCCCAGCTCTGCTGTTCTTGGAGGGCATCGAATACGATTCTGGTCCGGTCGGTATTCCCGACAAGAAGTATGTGCCTCTGATTGAATCCATAGCCGGCCAGAACCTGAGTCGCGCTGAGCATGGCGGCTTTGTTCATCATCATAAGGGAGAGAAAAAGGGCGGCAAAAAGATACAGGAAGCGTTGAGGAACATAGATATCCTGCACAAAAAAGAGAATGGCGCTGAGGACGGCAAAAAGGAGAAAGGCACTCCTCACTACCTGCCAAAGAATCGGCCAGAAACTGGCGGGCCTTCGATCGGAGTACAGACCCATCCTTGCCATGATCGCATTATTGAGAAAGAATGCGGAGACGATGAAGCCGGCGAACTGGTAGTCGTCCAATTCCCAGATGAACGGATACCAGTCGATGAAAAGCGAGCGGGCAACATACCCTGCGGTAATCACGATCAGGGCATCTACGATCATGCTGATGTTATTTAAAATGTTGGCTTGCTGGCGATACATAAGACGACTAATACCACGAAGACAGTAAGAATAGAAAAGACGTAACTAATACCACGAAGACACAGAGGCACAAAGCAAAACCCTGTTTTTCTCAGTGTCTTCGTACAGATCGACAGAATAAAGTACGCACAATATGGAGCCGTTCCAGCCCTTCGGATAGGCGGCCCTTTCCAGGGCCGCCCCGCAACGGAACCATCCATTTTCGGCGGGGTTAGAAAACCCCGCCTATCAGGGTCCGTTCATTTCGGGTACACGTTTTAGTGGAGCCGTACTTCGTCGTATCCTATCTTCTTCAAAGACCCATCCTGGTTATCCCTGTTTTTATTATCGGGACATTGAGGTTGATGAGTAAACCCGGGAGTCTGCAGATGGCAAAGCACAATGCTCAATAACCAGTTTCCAATCAGGAGAGGGCTCCTTGGACATTGGACATTCGATATTGGGAATTGACCTATGCACGGCATACCAGGCGCCTGGCGGTATTCTTTAGCTTGGAACGAATTTTGGCAGTATCTTCTCCAGTTTCTGCGTGAATTCGTCGAGCACCTTCTGTGCTTCATTGATGTCCTGGCCGGGGGCAAGGGGCATTTCGATACGGACGAGGGCGCCGTCCGTGCGGCGGCGGGTGATGGCGTCCTGGAAGAGGTACCACTTGTTCATATACTCACTCGAAATAATGCGGCCACGCTGCTGGAACCAGAAGTTTGCGAGCATTTTCTCGCCGTCCTTTTCCAGAAGAACCTGGTTGATGGCTGTTGCGCCGAGCGGCGGGGGGAAAGCGCGCGTCAACTCCGCACGTGAGAGCTGAGCCCAGCCGCCCCCAAGCAGGCAAGCCAGCGGGGCGTGCGCGCAGTGTTTTGTATCCTGCCAGGCATAATAAGGTACGAATAAGGAGAGCCTCCAAGGGGTTGACGTATTTACAAACTGAATTTGCACGTAATCGTCGGCCCAAAGTGCTTTCAAGATGTCGTCGCCGAGATATGATTTTTCACCCTGCCAGTCGCCGATCTGAGTTGGGAATCGGGCAAACTGGGTCCGGGCCGGTCTTACGATGCCGGAAGCCAGGCCGTACTGCACGAGCGTGAAGGAAAGCAGTATTGCGGCAGAGCAGGAGAGCGGTCCGGCTGAAAGGTGAAAGGTGGAAGCGGAAAGGGCAGGGGATTCTGCTCCGGGCTCCGAGCTTTCCGTTTGGACGGATTCTTGCCCCATGCCCCTTGCCTTACGGCCCATGCCTTTTATCATCCATCCGACAAGCATCAGAATGCCGAGCGAGCTCATAAATATAAACCATCCGGAGAACCCGTGGAAAAAGCCTTCAGCCAGTTGAGGCGAGACCGTTTCGGTTAGAACACCGGTAATCGCAATTCTGAGGGCGTTGGAGCCGACGGATATGGGCACGGTGATAGCGACCATAATCGCTCGTTCCCACCATTTCTTATGAAAGAGGTACCCGACGATCAGCCCCATGAGGATGAGAGGGTAAACGAAACGCAAGCCGCTGCAGGCGTCCACCACCTGGAGCTGGGTGACCCCGATATCGATGACGTTCCCCTCCCGGAAGACCGAGAGACCCGCAACGCTCATCAAGTCAACGGCGAGCTTGCTGGAGATCAGCTTGAGTTTGAATGTAAAAAGTTGGTTCAGAAACGGGGGGACGGGGATGATGAAGAATAGAACCGCCAGGGGGAAAACCAGTTTCTTTAAGAGCGCGGGACCAAAAGCAGCAAGGGTCATTCCAAGAACAGTCATCCAGATCGAAAGGTAGACTATGGTCTCCAGAGATCCCATCCGGCCTGCCAGGAAAAGAACGCCGGAGACTGCAACCACGAGCAGGCCCCAGCAGCTTGACTCTACAGGAATGCCCCGGAGTTTGTTCCGGTCGGTGTAAACAAGGTATCCCGCAACAATCGGCACCAGATAGCAGTAGGAGAAGTCTTCATTGTTCCAATGGCCGAGCAAGTCGCCAAAAGCATTCCAATAAAGGAAGACAAAGGCAACGATGGCGCCGAAAACGGCTGTGAAAATGGATGCTTTAGTCTGTTTCATAGGTTGTCCTGGATGAGATGCATCTTGACACGGGTCCGAGGAGGGACAGGCGGTTCGCCTCGGGCGACACACGGCGGGTTCTGTTTTTGTGCCTGTTGGGGAAAGTTCGTAAAGCAACTTTCCCCAACATCCACGCCCTCCGGGAGGAATTGGTTTATAGACGTTTTGCCGGGAGAATTAAAAGCTTATTTCTCCGGCAAAAAAAACCGTGTAATCCGTGTCTAAAGAATGTATTTTCTTCTTCGCAAATTCGAAATTCTTTCCAGTTCTTCAAGTCAGAAACTTACAATTTTATGGACGTTCCGCATGGGTTGCAGAGGTTGTCTGGAATGTCCCACTCGTTTTTCCACCATAGAGCGTGTCAAGATGCTTTTCCGGCAAACTGCGTTCGATCACCTATACCCAATAGAAGAGATTTCACCGATATGTCTTCATCCAAGTCGTCCCAATGAAGGCCTGTCCCTCCGCCGCTGATCGTGCATGCTTCCCTCTGGGCTTGTGTTGTATTCAGTAACCGGGGGAAGTAGGCCAAAGGGACACCGAGGTGGCGGCCATCCGCAAGCTCTACCCACATATTGCTCGCGTCAAACGAGACATTTTTTGCCCGAGGCTCAAAAGCTAAAGTGTTCATTCCAAAACCTCTCAATCACATCTTTATTGTCTTCAACAACACGCATCAACTCCCGGAGTTCAGCGGAGTTCATTCCATAGGATTCTGCAAGGCTCACTGCCGGCAGCAGCCAGAACTTGGCCACAGCCTCACCCCGTCTCACATGGATCTGGAGGGGTTCAAGTGGGTTCCCCTCGTTTGAGAAAAAGAAATAGCGGTATCCTCTGTACCTGAATACTACCGGCATCTATTCAAGTGTTCCTCTGATTTCGCTAATCTTGCAATAGTTTGTTTCTCTCTGAGATCTCTGTGCCTCTCGGTACGAGTCGTTCCCGACTGTGAGAGACAAAGATTATCTCCCGCCCGCCCGGCTAACCAGCGACCATCGAGAAACTTGTAATCCAATGGACATCCTCAGTCTGCGACTATGTGCGCTATGCCCAGTTTCTTAAAGATCGCTGCAAGGAATTCCTCTAAATCTTCAACTTCCTTTTGAGCTATAGACTTTCAGATAATGTTTTTGGGAAGGCAGCAGGGAGGGGATAGTACCTGTCCGTACATCCCCGACCGATAACGCACCCAAAAGCTTTATCTGGAAGTCTATAATTCGTGTACTTGTTTGAGTTCGATTTTTCCATATTGATAAACAAGAAGATTTCGGAAGCCCACAACTTTCACCATCTTCTCCGTAAGGCTGTAATCCAAATAGCCATTCTCTTCCAATAAGTAAAACATCTCGTTGGTGCTGCCGGGAACACCAAGCCCCTCTTCGCTCACGATGTGCGCTGCCATGTCTATGCAATTCTGGACAGCCATTTGCAGATTGAAAAGGACACTCTCCTGACGATCGAGATCTTCCAGAAATGTTTGGAGATCGATATTGCTTTTTATTGTTACGCGACGGAGATACGTTCTTACAGATCCCGCTTTGGCCGTTATGAGGTCATGGAACACCAAGAGTTCAATCCTTCATTATGCTTTTGACCAGCCCAGACTGCATGCGCTGTTTGTAATACGCGAAATCCACAACTCTCGCCAAAGTAATCATCCTGAAAAGAGCCAATTTCTTCTGATTTTTGACCAGGACGCAGATGCCGCTTGAGAATACCTGTCTTAGAAGCTTTTCACCGGCTGTATTGAGTACGACAGGATGAATATCCTTACGCAAAAGGCGGCCCAATTCCACAATGTATTGAGCCACGGATTTTTCTATCAGACTTTGACGATCTCTATCGGCTACTATTCCAATATCAAGATCGCTGGAAGGTCGCTGCCTGCCTTGTGCATACGAGCCGAATAAATATACGGCAACTATGCCCTTTTTGTCTTCGAAGCATTGCTTTATGTTTCCCTGAAGATTATCCATATCCATTAGCTTTTAGCTACAAATTAACACGAAGTTTCACGAAAAAGAATCTTTTTTTGACACGGGTCGTTCCGACACGCGGTTCGCCCGTGGTGAAACACGGTAAGCTCTGTTTTGTACCTGTCGGCAGAATCTCGTAAAGCAGATTCAGCCAACACCCGCGCCGAGCAAATTATAGACTTTCAGATAATGTCTCTGGGAAGGCAGCAGGGAGGGGATAGTACCTGTCGCACATCCCCGACCGATAACGCACCCAAAAGCTTTATCTGGAAGTCTATAATAGTCTTCCCCGTACTGGCCCGTGGCGATCGCTACGGTGGACTCTTTCATCATTTTTGGTTAATCCGTGAATCCGTATCTGAAAGAGGAGTTCTTCAAGTCAGAAACTTATAATTTTATGGACGTCCCGCAGGGGGCTGCCCCATTTGATTGCACGGGTTTTTTGACAAGCACGTAAAAGTGTGATACACATAGATTATGTTCATTTATCAGTTCGTTGAGGAGGAATATCGTATGATGAACAAACAGAATGTTACGTTATCTTTGCCCAAGTCAGTTATAGGAAAGGCTAAAATAGTAGCAGTGCGTAAGGGCAAATCCCTGAGCCAGTTCTTGAAAGAGGCCCTTGAAGAAAAAATAATGGATGATTCCGGATACAAGGTGGCAAGGGATCGACAATTGAAGCAACTGGAAGCCGGCTTTGATTTTGGAACAGAAGGTCATATTACAACTTCGAGAGAAGATCTCCATGCCAGAAAATAAGATATTCACCGACACAAATATTATTATTTATGCTTATGATATTTCAGCGGGACAGAAACATGAAATTGCTAAAGGAATCATTATGGACTTGTGGAATTCCGGGCTGGGAGTACTCAGCACACAAGTCTTGCAGGAGTTTTTTGTTACGGTGACTCGAAAAATAAAAAAACCGCTGGATATCCAAGCAGCAAAAAGAATCGTTCATGACCTAACGAAATGGGATCTGGTCGTAGTCGATGGAGAGACAATACTGGGTGCAATAGATGTCCATCATGAGTATCGCTATTCTTTTTGGGATTCCATGGTAATCCAAGCGGCCATGACTGCCGGGGCGACATTGCTGCTGTCTGAAGATTTGTCCGATGGTCAAACAATTGCCGGAGTAAAGATCCACAACCCATTCACCCAAAAGAGTTGACCGCAGATTTCCCGCTCGCTCTTCTTGCCCGAAAGGCTTGGGTGTTGGCAGAACGTGCTTTACGGCTCCTGTCCATTCTCATGCGGGCTGCATCGGAATCGCCTCGGGACACTTCTTCCAAAACGACGGGAGAGACGAATGCTTCATATCTCGGCAATGCTACATCCCACCATGTGTAAGTCATTGTTGCCATTATAATGATGCTGATGGACGAAGGTCAAGTGCTGCGAAATGAGAGCGTAGAGGCATAGGGCATAGGGCATGGAGAGTAGAGCATAGAGCCCAACTTCCATCTTTTTCCCATTCCCCACTGCCTACTGCTTCAAGAGTCAGAAACTCATAATTTGATGGACGTCCCGCAGGATTTCCTATTGCCCATTCCCCTGTCTCCTGGGCAAACGTGGACGTTCCGTATGGACTCCCATCATCTGGACGGGTTCTAATCATCGGAATCCTGAGAAAGGGTTTGCAGGAATCCAGCAAAATCATTGATGTCCCGGTTGAGTCCTTCGTAGCAATCCCGCAACTGTTTGGTCAATTCCGTAAGGCGCGCGGGTTTGAGGTTAAACGTATATACGTTACGCACAACGTGTCGAAAGCCCCTATATTCATCCAGACAGTACCGTGTCTGCCGGCTAATTACTGCGGGACGGATGTTGCTGACTTTAGCGGACATTTGAAGCAACAAATCCCGATGCCATTCAGCGCCTTCGGGCACACTCTTTTCGAGAATCCGGGCGATATCTTCAAACATATGCTCGACACCTGCGTAGAACCCATGTAAGTTCAACGCAACGCCGTCCAGATATCCGTCATCGCCGGTACGTTGGCCTTTGTCCAGAAGTGATTCAGCGCGATCCACCAGTCGGGCCAGGTCCAGCAGCCACTCAGATATTCGCCCCGCTAATGCGACATAGTCTGTTTTCATACGGGTATTCCTTCGTTCTCTATACGTTCCCTCAACGAAACTGGAGCATCTTCTACTGCAATCAGATCCATCGAAAAATCTTGATCCAGAGTCAGTAAGTGAGCCACGGCACGGTAATATTCCTTTTCATCCATGCCCCACACCGCGAGGTCAATATCTGACCTGCTGTGAAAGAGTTCTTCTTTTGCCAGCGATCCAAATGCCATTACCCGTTTGACGCCAAACTGCTCCCGTAACACCATAGCCGCTTGGCGAGCCAAATCCCAGGCTCGACGATAACGTGCCGTCGACTTTTGATGATCAAGCACCTGCTGCTGCCGGGCCGTGGCTCTGTATGCTGACATTTCCTCTGCGGATATAGGCATCTGTCTCCCCCCGACTATACTCACTCTATCTTTTTTCCCAAACGTAACAATATTAAAGTGAATCCCAGAAACACATAGAAGTCAAAAGAATAGGCAAATCCGACTGGTTACGAAACCACCTAAGATATCCAGGGGCTAGGAGTCTGTCGGACTCAGGGGATCGTCACGAGGAAGTGGAGGAACGAGACCAAATATTCACGATTTTGAGGCGCATAATACGCATAATAATCGTTCACTGTTGACCGTTCACCGTTCACGGACGAGGTGCTCTTCAGCTATCACGAACCGATGTGGTCCATTTACGGGGAATACGTTCACCGCATACCGAACGAAATCTGTGTGCGTTCTTTCGGTGAACGGATAACGGCGAACGGGTACTGGCCGTTCCCCCCACTTCCGCAGTAGATCATCCCTAAGTCCGACAGGCTCCCATGCAAAGCAAGTCTTAGATTCTGCTGAAAACAAGGTGTACTACTCGGCAGTTACTCGAAAAGAACTCCTGCAGAAGCAGGGATTATCTTCGACAGAACGCAATCGGATTACGACTCTTCTTTATAAACATCGCTTGATTCCGGTAAGCAATGAAATTGCGGAAAAAGTCAGTCGGCTGATGACCAAATATGCTTCTCAGAACATAAGAAAAGGGGATGCATTAATCGCGGCTACTTGCTGGGCCAAGCGAATTCTTTTGGTCACGAGGAATGTAAAACACTACGTTTTCATAGAGGAAATCGGCCTCTTGGACGTATAGGCACCCCAAAAGAAAACCGCGAAACCCTTCATAACCCCGATTCCCCATTCTTGTTCTATACTCCTTAGTGCTCAGTGCTTACTGCCTACTCCCTACGTCCCGTTCTTCAAGTCAGGAATTTATGATTTTATGGACGTCCCGCACGGGGCCTCACCTTCTCACCCTCTCACCTTCCCAACTTCCATCTTTTCCGCCTCCCTACCTCACTGGTTATTCCCTACTGCCTACTGCCTACTGCCTACTACTTACTATTTCCCAGAGTCAGTAAGTTATAATTTTATGGACGTCCCGCATGGCCGTGTAAACATTAAAATCCGGGTCTTTGTTCACGAACAGATCCAGATTATCCGAGTAACGATGGGCAAAGTAATGTCTACTGAGCGCCGTACCGCCGGTGAGATAAAAAGGCAGCGCCAACCCTTGTACGATTCTCAGGACTCCATCCTGTAAAGGATACAGGCTCTGCGTGTAGTATCCTGCGAATGAATTCATAGCGTTCCTTCAGATAAGGAAATCGGAGTTTGCGAATGATTTCCGGGGTGAGGGCGTCTTTGACGCCTTCCGATCCGAGGACCTCCAGGAGGTCATACCACGGCAGCCGCTCAAACAGTCGGATCAAGAGTCTCTCCCGATCAAAGGGGCCGGCCTGCTTACGCCTTCCCATGAGGACGTCATAGGCATCGGCGGGATCTACCACGTAATCCCAGAAGAGGGGTTTCAACTTTCTCTCGATATCAACTTTCTTCATGGACAGTTAAAGTAAATCGCATAAGTGCACGAAAGTCAACAAACAATGCATGATTCAAAGTTCATGGTTCGCCGTGTGAGAGACGTTCTGCCTGAAGGATTGGACAACCGTGAACTGTGAACGGGTGCCAACCGTGAAATCCGTGTTGACAGAAAAGGCAAAGGGCGAAAGGCGAATGGCAAAGGGGTCATTTTCAATGTTCGCTTTTCTATTGTCTCCTTATT
Source organism: Pseudomonadota bacterium (assembly GCA_043806955.1). GTDB lineage: Bacteria > Desulfobacterota > QYQD01 > QYQD01 > JAZDGK01 > JAZDGK01. The sequence goes on from JAZDGK010000020.1 coordinate 27,973, forward strand.
TCGCAATTAGAAACCACTGAAACTACGAATTACACGAATGGATACGAATAGAGGACAATACTGAATCAAGAAAGCAGGAAATCAGGTAAAACAAGCAAGAACAAATTCTGAAATCATTCGCGTATATTCGTGTCATTCGTAGTTTCTCGTCATCCGCAATCCGAAATGAGAGCATAGGGCACAGGGCTTTCGTGAGCCCACCTTCTCACCCTCTCACCTTCCCAACTTCCATCCTTTCCCCATTCCATACAGCCTACTCACTGCTTCCCCAGTTCCAGTTTTTCAACTCAGAAACTCATAATTATATGGATGTCCCGCACGGGCTCTCCTCGTCATCTTGAAATCCGAAATCCGACATTCTTTGAATTTTCATTGAATATGCCTTGTTTTTATGTAAATATCTTGAGTAATAATTTGACTGCATTGAAAAGAGGAAAACATGAAAGCAAATAGTGTGCAGCAAAAAAAAGGCAAATTAAATATCCAGATTTCTCCCGAAACCAAGAACAGGCTTTATAGGATATCGGCTTTGCAGAAGAAGAAGGTCTCCGTTCTGGTTCGAGAATCGATCGAAGAAAAACTCAACGAGATCGAGAGAAAGATGTTTGAAGAAGACATGAAGCGCGCTTATCAGGACCTGGCACGGGAAAATCTGGAGGTTTCTGAAGATTTCAAATTCGTTGACGCCGAAAATATACGATGAGGCTGGTATATGCACGTAAGAAGAGGAGAGATATACTACGCGAACCTCGATCCGGTTGTGGGGAGCGAAACCGGCAAGACCCGGCCGGTTATTGTTATACAAAATGACATAGGCAATACGTATTCGCCAACTACTATTGTAGCCGTAATCACCGAATACTCGGAGAAAAAAGCCTCTTATCCCGTTTGCGTAGCCGTTACAACGGACGACGGTTTAACAAAAGACTCCATTGTAACCCTATCTCAAATAAGAACTATTGACAAGAAACGACTGAATGGCCCGAGAGTCACTGCCCTTTCAAATGAATTAATGGAGAAAGTTGATAGAGCTTTAAGGAATAGCTTGGGTCTGGGTTGAATCTGCAAAGAGCTAAGGCGAAAGGCTAATGGCATAGGGCTTTCGTGAGCCCACCTTCTCACCCTCTCACCTTCCCAACTTCCATCTTTTCCATCTCTCCACCTCACCATTTCCCCATTTCCCCATCTCACCGGGTATTCCATACTGCCTACTTCTTCAAGTCAGAAACTTATAAGTTTATGGATTGTCCCGCATGGGTCACTAACAGGCTTCGCCACAGGTTGCGTCATACTCATAGAGCGGGACGGTTCTTGTTGGCTGCGCCATTGTTTGCAGCAGCGCTTCAATGCGCCGAACCGTTTCCGGTCTTAACAGGACATCTCCACATACCGAACAAACCTCTGCAGGGACATGGTCGATGATGATCACTTGCCCTAGATAACGCACAGGGTGGATAATCATTTTTTCCTCATGCACTCCAGGGCACCCTTGGATACCGCATCTCATGTTTTCTGCCTCCTCTGAGTTGGAGTCACCCACTTTGGTGGTTTTGGTTCGTATACCGTAATGATAATCAGCACCGGTTGTGCCGTCGTGCACACGACATGCAGAGGACGATTCTGCACCCACCCGCAAAGCAAACAACAAGACCCGCGTTGATGGTCGGAGTAGTCTTCCAAAACCAGAGACGCATCAATTGCACGGAGGACATCATCAAGCGAGATGTTTTCTGCCACCATCTCCTGTTGAGCATGTTGAGTGACACGGACATTCTCTGCTGCAGCGTGAGCGCGAATCTCTTGCAGCATGGCATCCGGATTGCTCATCCTGAATTCTCTCTTAACTGCGTGAATATTACCATCTTTCTTGCATTCCCGCTCCATCGTGGCATACTGCCCACTCCCCACTGCTTGCCCCGTGAAATGCGAAGCATATTTCACTGGGGCCAACTGCCCACTCCCTACTATTCGCTTCTTTCCTGTAAATTCGCAATCCGCAATCCGATATGCGAGCATAGAGCATGGAGCATAGCGCTTCCAGGCTTCCGAGCCTCCCGGCCTCCCAGCCTTCATCTCACCTTCTCACCCTCTCACCTTCCCAACTTCCCAACTTCCATCTTTTTCCCATTCCCTACTGCCTACTGCCTACTGCCTACTGCCTACTCTTTGTGTATTTATCAGACCGGTTCGAATCTCAGAAAAGGCGGGAAACTTATAATTTAATGGACGTCCCGCAGGGGCTTAGCTAATTCCAAGGCTGGCTTTGGTTTACGCCGGACCAAGCGTTTGCTGTACCTTTCCTGCAATTGCTGAAGGTGTTCATAATATTTCTGAGGATCATTCTCGTATTCTGCCTCGATTTCGTGACGAATAGTACGGATTTCCTTTATGATTGGATCTTCCATAATGATCAAGCCTCCATAAGTTCTTCTGGAGTACAAATAATAGGAGTTCTTATCCCGTGCCGATGGTTGATTTCTTCAAGCATTTTTCTTACACGGCCGTTCACTATAGGCGCACAGTTCCATGACACCAGGAAATCGATTCCGTGCCATGCCGCTAAGGCAAGATGATATGAATCGGCTCTGGCCTTCTCGGGGATCTCAACTTCCAAGAAGTAGACATCTGCAAGGTTTCGCACTTCAGACGAGACTTCTAAAACTGCAAACGACGAAATCTTCTCCATTCTCATCCGGGCTGCATCGGAACCGCCTCGGGATACTTCTTCCAAAACGACAGGAGAAACGAATGCTTCATATCTCGGCAATGCTGTATCCCACCAATCCTGTGTGATTTGCTGGTGAGCAGCGACTATCCTATCAAATCTCGGCTTGGTCGTGCTGTAAGGTAGCTAATGACGCTTGTTTCAATATACACTGTGAGTTTCACTATATGCACCTGTGTCGAATTCGGCTGTGTCCCCGATGTCAAATTTGTCTTTAGTGTATCACATTGCTACGTCAAGAACAGAACATTTCGTCAAACAGCGGGGCATAGCCGAACCATGCGACAAAGGTATTCCACCTCGCGGGTCGTTGCTGTCGTTGTGATGATAGTCCTTCTGGTGAACTATCAAAGGCGGCTGCAAATCCGCAATCCGGAGTTCTTGTCCAATGTCAAGGGTGACCCCTCTGCTGCTCCTCATGCTCATGCCATCTTCTCAGGCGTTCTCTTTGATCTTCCGTGTTGTAATTATGGACAAAATATGTATGAATTAGATCATGAGATTCGAATGGGATGACGAAAAAAGTCGTACTAACAAAGCTAAGCATGGTATTGATTTTGATGCCGCAAAAGATTTGTGGAACGACCCTAACCGGGTCGAGATTCTCACATCGTATCCGATAGAGAACAGAAGTATTCTAATAGGAATAATCGAAAAAAAGCTGTGGACCGCGGTTTTCACACGTAGGAGCGACTCTACTCGGATCATATCAGTAAGACGTGCCAGAAAGAAGGAGGCTGAATTGTATGGTGAAAAAGAAAATAGCTGAAAGCACAGAGGAATTTGACCGTCGATTCGATGAGGGCGAGGATATTCATGATCTCATTGACATGTCTACGGCCAGGATTATTCGCCACGGGAAGAAAGTCCGTATCACACTGGATATAGCAGAAGAATTGGTCAAAGAAATCGATCGCATCAGGGAAAATATCGGCGTAGACCGCGGTGCTTTGATTAAGATTTGGTTGCATGAAAGGGTGCAACAAGAGAAGGGAACAACTGCCTGAGATCACTCGGGGGGACGTGATCCTGCTGTTCTTCAAATCCTTAGTATCCTCGTTCCCGGTTTTTTCCTCACTCCCTACTCCCTACTCCCTACTGCCCCATTTCCCGTTCTTCAAGTCAGAAACTCACAATTTGATGGACGTCCCGCAGGATTTCTCCAAAGTCAAGGGTTGACCCTTATGTTGCTTCTTATGAAAGATTTGAATTTGGTGGGGTATTCGGGAGTTTGTCGGACAGAGGATTAATTGTTTTGGCTCCAGTCTCTTCAGCAATTCTGCACAGTGTCTCATCAGCAGCGGTAAAGTACCAGTCTTGTCCTCCGATCAGCACAAATGATCCGAGTTGTAGAGAATCTAAGGTCCTGAGGCCCATTGTCTTGCCGAAGCGCTTCATCAACGTCTCAGCCTCTTGGACCACCACCTGTCCGAGAGGTTCAATATTGAAGAGCAAGCATTGCTCTTCAAACCCAAGTACCGCCGCCTCCAGTCTTGCACCGTCGATCTCTTTGTTTCGATATCGCCTGTACAATGCACTGTAGAATTCAATTCGCGCGAGCTCAGAGATCCAAATGTCATTATTGGGAGAGGTAATCAAGTCAGTTACCAGGGCCGAACCTGGCTCTGTATGGAAGAGCTTAATCAACGCGGAGGTGTCAAAAAAAATAATCATATCCTCTCTTCTCGATCGGCCAGAATATCATCACTCAAAGAGCCCCGACATCGGGACAATGCTTCCCGGACGCGCAAATATCCTTTTGATTGAACCGCAGATTTTATTTGCTTGAGTTTCGCTTTGCCTTTGAGAGCGAGGATAAAATCATACACTTTTACCAGGTCTCCTGGGTCCAGTGCATCCAAGTCTTTTATTAATCCTTCCTTTGCCTTCATCGGGTCTTCTCCTTAGAAACCGTTTGTCTGTGCGCATGACCAATTAAAGTAAATCGCATAAATGCAGGAAAGTCAACAAACGATCATACCCCCCATCTACCGTTGCAATGTTGCAATTTAGAAATGTCCAAAGTCAAAGCCGGAAATCACTCCTTACTGCCTACTCCCTCTGTTCCAATCCAGTGAATAGCGAAGTAGCCAGTGAGTGAGAGAGTCTTGAAGAAAATCTATCTCCCTGTGTTCCTGGGTGTATACCCCAAATCCGCAATCCAAAATGCCTCCTGCGTAATTCGAAATCATCATGTCTTAACTATGTGATCAGACCAATAGAAAAGGCGGACAACTTATAATTTTATGGACGTCCCGCATGGTCCGATCATCAGGCAATTGGACTTCCTTATTAGCAGGTATATCCGATACGAGTACAGGCAATCCGTAGCTCATTGCTTCGAGAAGCGCAATGGGGAGCCCTTCGTGATAAGAGGGGAGGACAAACAGGCGCGCATTCGCATAAACCTGATTGAGTTTTTCGCCGGTAATGTATCCTGTAAGAATGATTCTCTTGTTCCGAATGGACGTCCCGGATCTTCCGTCTAATAGTTCACAAAAAACAGAAGGTACCTTGACTTATAAGGGAATATTGCTTAAAAGTTGTTTATTAGTATAACTGCTTAATAGTTTAAAGGAGGCGCTATGCCTGACATAATGAAAATAAGCCCTCAAGGGCAAATTCGCATACCCAAGAAGATCATGCAGACACTTGGTATCGACAAAGGTGACTACCTTGAAGTGGACGTAGAAGAAGGCAACGTTGTCCTAAGACCCAGAAAACTTATTGATCCCTCTCAGGGCTGGTACTGGACGAAAGAGTGGCAGAAAATGGAGGCCGAT
>JAZDGK010000021.1:0-5213 GCA_043806955.1 Pseudomonadota bacterium
CTGAAAGAGGAATCGATCATGGGGTGAATGACATGCTGGATCAGGTTGTCGATCGAGCCGACCTTGGCCACCATGTAGGGCGCCTGGTCCGGTCGAACACGGATAACGACCTTGACGGCAACCTCGATCGGGAAGCCGTCCTTGGATATGACCGAAAGCTGGTCAAAGCGGGTATCTTTCTGATCGTCCCAGTCGATGGTGATGTTTGTCGTGTCGATCACATACATCATGAATGCCCGACGGTTGAGGTAATAACGCCCCGGACCGGCAACCTCCTCTTGTATGCCGCGGAACCCTTTGGGCACGACGTATTTTTCTTTGCCTTCTTCCTCGGAAGCCCCGATCTGGGTCGATCCCAGGCGTTTTTTCATCTCTTCAGTGGGGTCGTCGCCAACGTTCGACACCACCACGCCGACCTGCCCGCGCTCAATCACGGCAACATCGTCGCTTTCCACGCTGAACATGAACGGGTTAACGTAATAGGTTCCCGGCCGCAGTACGTCAAGCTGCGGCCCACGCTGCCCCTGCCTGGTCAGGAGGGCGGATCCGTCCTGATAATCATTATGACCGGTTACGGGACTGGCGACGTATTCACGTTCCGGCAGCGGAATACCGTCCAGGGCGGTTACCAGACCGACCTTGTTGGCCTCGACGACGACAGCAGGCGCAATCTGGATCCGAAACAGATTCAGGTTGATGCGGTAGGTGCCGGGCAGCAGGACGTCGATCTGCGGCCCTTTTTGCCCGCCGTTTTTCAGGAAAGCTTCGCCGTTCTCGTAGTTAGAGTGTCCCGGCACACTCTGCGCCAGGAGCCGCCCCATCGGGATGGAAGCACCGTCCTGTGCGGTGACCATGCCGACTTCACCTTTGGCGATCACCACGGCCGGAGCCTTGGTGATCTTAAAGAGTTTCGGATGAATACGGTAGACGCCCGGCGGCAGGATCTCCGTTTGCGGCCCCTTCTGTCCGCCGTTCTTGATGAAATCCTCGCCCGACTGGAATGAATTGTGACCGGTCACAACATTGGCAAAGATGCGTCCGGCCGGAATAGCCGAGCCATCGGCAGACTCGATCATGCCTATCTCCCCTTCACTGATGTTGGTGGCCATGCTTTTGGTAACCTTGAACAGATAGGGATTGATGCGGTAGTTGCCCGGCGGGATGATTTCGATTTGCGGCCCCTTTTGTCCGCCGTTCTTGATAAAGGCTTCACCGTTTTGAAAGGAGGAGTGTCCTTTCACCGCCTGAGCAAATATCTTGCCTTCCGAGATGGCAGCGCCGTCCACCGACTCCACAATGCCGATTTCAAAATCCTTGATTTCCGTAACGCTGCCTTTGGTCAGCTTGAACAGGTAGGGGTTGATCCGGTATTTGCCGGGAGGCAGCACCTCGATCTGCGGTCCTTTCTGGCCGCCGTTCCTGATAAACCCCTCGCCATCCTGAAAGGAATTATGGCCGGACACAACCGCGGCAAAGATGTTACCGGCCGGGATAGATGATCCGTCCACCGACTCGATCAGGCCGATTTCGTCTTCCAATATTTCGGTAAAAACGCTCTTAGTTGCCCTGTAGATAAACGGAATCAGGAAGTGCAAGCCAGGGCCGAGTGTCCGTGCTTGAATACCAACTTCATTGCCAAGAGCCACAACCCGTCCTTGGGGCATCTTTCTGCCAAACCATCTGCGCTCGATCAAGGCAATCTCATTACCACCAACGACGACCACAGACGCGTACAGCAAGATGGCGGCAGGAACCAGTAGAACTAGGTACCCCCAATTATTCAATAAAAAATTGAGAAACATGTTCACTCCCTTCGTGTTGCTACAACACACAAATGAACTTAGAATGGTGCTTATCTATACATAACTCAGCGAAAAAGCAGTAAATCTATCATTAGCCTATCGTAGCTTTTCTTCCAGCCCGAACGACTGCGGATCAGTCGCGCCGCCACCAGCCTTCCGGAAAAATCGAACCCCGTTCCACGGCGTCGGCTGGACATACTGACGGGTTATGCCTCTTCGGGCTTCTCCGGTTGTCTTATGTAGGATCTCCCAGTTCGGAATCGTTCGGGACGTCAAATACATATGATCGCAGTACCTTTTTGTCTGTGTCGGAAATGAAGACCATGAACTTGCGTGCTTCCGATACCTCTTCGTATTGCTGTCGTGCTTGGTCTCGCGTCCTGGCACTCAAGGAGTCGATATACTCCTTAGCAGGGTAAGCATAAACAATTCCGTGCGGCAGTTCATACTCGATAATGGGTTTCTTGTGCTCGTACACCGTGTATGCGTGAGAAACCGTATTCCATGCCTCTATGATTTTCTCAACATATGGATCATCCATCGGTTATTGTTCCCATGATTGGTTCGGGTTCTTGGCATAACGTTCGCCTGAGTGGCGGGCGAGACGGACATCCCGAAGCGACGTAGGCCGAATGGCCCAACCGACGAAACTAGAAATTTCATGCCTCGTTACTCGCCCAAAGGTATTCGCTTGTTCGGCTAGAATGCTTCCAATTCCTTTTTGGTTTTGAAATCGTCTACGTCAAGACAGGCCAACTTTGTATGCTGCCGGACTATGCTTTCCTCGCCCTGAACTCGTGTTTTGCCTGGCTGCAAGCGGCTGGTTCGGCGGCTTCCGAGGCGAGTGGCCTATTCTTCAAATAGTGATCGTTCGATGCCTGATTGCCGGATGATCGACTGCAGGGTGCCGATGCGCAACTCGGTATGGTCGGGAACGGGAACAGTTGCCGTCGACCCACCGGTCTTCTTCTGCATGACAATGTGGCTGCCTCGGCGGCGGACTTCAGAAAAACCATGTTGGGATAGGATCTTACAGACTTCGTGGCCTGAAAGGACTCGCATCTTACCCAACGGCTACCTCCAGACGCGTAACAAAAACCTCTGAGTGAAGCCTCCGCCGTATCTCGGAAGGATGGGCCGTTTCAAAAAAAAGTTCCAACGCTTCGATCAGATTGCTTCGCGCTTCTTCTACAGTGTTGCCCTGGCTTGCGATATCCAGTTCAGGGCAAAGTGCTACGTATCCATCTCCTTCACGTTCAATAACACCCGTGAATTGTTGCGTTCGCTGCATAATGCCCTCCCTGCCTCTGGGTTTCTAGGAATAACCCGTGTTCATTTGCCGCAATTATGGCATTAATGGTCCGATGTTTCAACAGGAGTTTTGGTCAGTTTAGCAGATAGGAATGCTACTGCAATGCCTGTAGGCCGAACGAATCAAGCTAAGTGGCGGGCGCAACGGAGCTGTTTTCGGCAACCCGGCTACTCGCCCGTCCACTTGAGCGCCTTGTTCAAGTAAGCCGCTGCGCGGCAGAAATAAGGAGCACTTTTTTTCGCCTTGAACCAGACTTCAAGTAGTGCTATGCTCCCGGATGAATTCTTCCAGTGATTGTTTCTGAGTCCTTTTGCATTGCTCGGAGTAGTTGCCCTTAAGTATCTCTTTTTCCTGCCAAAATATCCAGTTCGAAGCATTAGCCTATTAGCAAGCCCTGTGCCAGATTCACCGGGCTTCTTGAACAATGGATTGAAACGACTCGGAAGTCGTCTCAATCCTTAAGGGTTCGCTTATTGGAGTCGGTTTCTTATCCATGCAGGATCTCTTCGGCAGTCCAGTACAGTGTAGACTCTTACTTCATCTTTCTCGATACGGTAATAAACAGCGAAAGGAAACCTTTTTGAAAGAAGGCGGTGGTATTTGCCAAAATGGGCGCCATGTATGCCCGCAAACAACCTAAGCGATTCGATATCAGAAAAGAGGGATTCCAGGAAATAGCTTCCTATGCTCCTTTCTTGTGATTCGTAAAAATAGAAACCTTGCTTCAAATCTTCCCGGGCTGATTCGAGGATTCTTATTTTCATGAAATCGAGTCCCGTATGTCTTTCTTGGCCTGATCCCAGTCTATGAATTTGTCCTTGCCGTCTCTCAGTCTCAGTTCTCTTTCTTTCAAAACGTTTTCATGCCAAGAAGGTGAAGAGAAATCGGGAGCACTCCGGCATATGTCGTCCCATAGCATTTCCATTGCCTTAAGCTTTTCCTCTGTCGTCATTTCCCGTAAATTGAGAGTCATAGGTTACTTCCTTTCTTGTTGGTTTGAAGCGAACTGTGAATTAAGCGGCGGGCGGCCACCGGGCTTCCAGAAGAATCAACCACGTTCCACGCCCGTCCGCTTGAATGAATTGTTGGACTTTCTTCTCTTCTTATTCTCCGGATTTCGTGGGCAATCAAATCAACCAGCGACCCGATCCTGCCGGTGCGAGAATAGCGCCTCTGCAATTGCCGTGTTCTGGGATGCCGTCGTATCCAACCACGCATCATACCGGATGCCACCGACTTCGTTCTTGTTGTACCATGATGCCACAAACTCGCGCCCGTCAATGGTACCCTCGGCATTTCCCATCGGGCAGTCTTCGTAGTGAGTGACCTTGATCAGAACTACCGTGTGGCTGTTTGGCATGCCTGGTCTTCCTGTGGTTTCATTCCTTCTAGTCGTTAGCGATCACCGGCGCGGCGTCCACTGAAACGGATCATTGTCTTCTTCCCTTTGTCGCCGCGTCCGTGTGCATTGCCTTGTTGGACTCATTTCTTTTTCAGATTGGTTCCTACTTCATCAACGAGTCCCCTTAGTTCTTCAACCATGCTCTCTATTACTGGGTTCGTGATGTTCATACCTTTCATCGGATAACGCATATAGTATGGCCTATCATGTCCAGCATTGAGGGTGATACACCATTGGGGCGGAGTACTTGAGATGGTGAGTTTCTGTTTGTATGCCTCGGTCCATAGTGCCTCAAGATTATGACGTAAATTAGGCCTCTTAAGTTGTTTCTCGGTGAATCCCGAATGAGCCAAGTACGCTTTTAGTGCACATTCGAGCGATTGTGCTGCGAGAAATACACAGGATGTCAGTTCCTTCGCCGTGCACCGAGCAAGAGCTTCGGTTCCTGCAAGAAACCATCGGGCAGATGTAAGATAACTTTCTTCATCCGACGGAACAGCCATCCTCATTGCCGGCAGTACGCAGTTTGTCATTTCTTTTCTGTTTTCATTTGAGTACCGGGTAGGTCGGGGGCCTTGCGGCCCCTTTCCCCCCTAAGAACCGGACGTGACAGTTTCCCGTCATCCGGCTCAAGCATTCCATAAGGCAAGCCCTTGTGGGGCCACCCGGCTGTTATGTATCACGTTTCGGGATCGGC
>JAZDGK010000022.1:0-3096 GCA_043806955.1 Pseudomonadota bacterium
TTCTGGGGATTGAAAATCTGTTTATGCCCTGATTATGGTTATATATCACAAGATTAAGACAAGGACAACTTCATTCTTAAAGTTGTTCAAGGAATTGCCGATAAGGAGATTGAAAGGTGATTCATATATGGTAGTGAATAACCGCCACATTCAAAACGTCTTACAGGCATATGGCCGGCAACTTAACCGGAATTGCAATAAAAACCAGGTTAAGCAAGACGAACAGTTGGAACAAAATGATCGAATCAGCATTTCGTCCGAGGCAAAAAGGAAACAAGTGATTTCAACGACGGCATCTGAATTGATCGATCGGATTGTTTCCAACCCTGCAAATCAGGAAATGGAGACGCAGAGCAATAGAGAAGTTCCCTCTAAGAGTGGAACGGGTAGAATAGGCATAACGTTCAAAGAAGTCGATGAACAAAAAGGCGAAACGTTGAGGCATATTGATTCCGATAATTCAGACTATCTGCGAAGTCTTTTCAATACCACTGCCAATACTCTAGCCTGAGGAGAATCAGATGAAAGTTACAGATCTTAGTGCAAATGACCAGATAACGCAGCAGGTCCAAAAGAAACAGACCGTGCAAGAGCCGCAAACCGCCGGCATCGAAAAGGGTCCCGGATCCACTCAGTCCCCGGTTGCGGATCAGGTGAACATTTCACCGGCATCCCGTGATGTTCAAAAGGTACAGGAAGTACTTAAGAGTACCCCCGACGTTCGGGCGGAAAAAGTAGAAGAATTGAAACAGAAGGTAAACAGTGGTCAGTACAAAATCGATTCACAGGAAATCGCCAACAAAATGATTAAGAGCCTCATTACCGATCTCTCATAGCAGCCTCCTCCTCCCTCCCACCAAAGCCGTCCGCCGAAAGGCGGGCGGCTTTGCTTCTTACAAGACACAAAGACACCAAGGCATTTGGAAGAGAGAACCTGTTTCCTGTTCGCGTCTTGGTACAGATCCAGACAAATGGGTATCCAAAATGGGTTCGTAACACGAGACGCGGATAGGCGAGGTTTTCTAACCCCGCCCACAATGGACGCCTCGGTCGCCAGGCGGCCCTGGAAAGGGCCGCCTATCCGACTTCGTGTCTTGGTGTCCTAGAAGGTGTCTGCCTGGTTTTAGTTCTTATTCGATAGAATCGGGGCCTTTGTGCTGTACTTGTCAGGATCAAGGACGATCTGCCTGGCCAGTCTCTTTGCAGGATTGATAACGATGGGACCGAGCAGATTTGCCGTCATATCCTGGGGCCGATTTCTCGGTATGGTCACGATGGCGAGTACTGTGATTTCTCCGATGCTTTCGGCATGAAGGCTCTCAACTAAATCAGGACCGATGGGCACATCATAATCCGGCTTGAACATGAACGGGTTTACCAGCACAAAAGCCAGCGTCGGGTCACTCACCGATTGATACCACAAAAACGGCGAATTCTCTTTGTGGGGCAAAAGTACGTAGTCTTTTGCTGCGGGGAAACCCAGAATCCCGTGTGGCATGTGTATGACATTAGTCTCCGGCACCTCGACTTCGCCAAACCTCGTGGTATCAAAACGTATCTTTTGGTCGTTATCCGCGGGCGCTGCCTCTAATACGGTTTCAGTAATCTCTTCAGTCATCATCGTCTTCGTTGCCTTCCTTTTTCTCCCAGATTTTGAGTGCCTGATTCAGATCAGGGGGAGCTTCCTGCGCTGCGCGCTGGTTTTCAAGCTGTATGTTCAAATATACCTCTTCCCGGTGGACAGTCGCTGTTGCAGGCGCGGCTATACCCAGCCTGACCTGTTTCCCCTTGATCTCGACGACGTAAATCCTGATATCATCGCCGATAACTATACTCTCACCCTTTTTTCTAGTTAAGACAAGCATTCACCCTCCGTGGCGAAAAGCTGACCTGACCACAGTCCGGGACAGAGAATCAGGTAAATCTGATGCACATGCAAATCAGCGTCTCTGCGGACATGCCCTTATCGATTTCCATCGGGACATCCGTGAGTTCCGGATGGAAACTATCTAATGAAATCCGCAAGATTCATCTGCATTACTTTTGAGGCCGCCAGCAGCGCCGCCTGATAAGCATACTCCCTGGTCTTCAAGGTCAGCATTGCCTCGGCTAAATCCGTATCCTCCGTATCGGAAAGTTTTTCGGTATTGCTTAATCTGAGTTCCCCGTACATGTATTTCTTGACCTGCAAACGGTTTTGTTTTGCGCCACAGGCAGATACTTTTTCACTGATATAGTCGGAAGCCGCATTCAGGTTACCCAGACTATCCTGTATTTCGCTCGTGCTGTTATTCTCCAGCGCCGTTTTCAGGTCAATCAGATAGGAAAACAGGTTTGTGGTTTCGTCCCCGTCCATAAAGGCATCAACCCCGGTCTTGTTTATTACCATATTGTTGTCGCGGCCGATTCTTAAGTTAATATCATTCTCGTCGCCGTTGTAAGTTACAGTGGCCCCGTCGTAGCTGAAAGGCGTTGTATCGGTCTTCTGTCCCGCAAAAACATATTTCTCCCCGAGGCGGGTATTTCCCAGGGCCACAACCTGTTCGATCAATTCGTCCACCTCGGTCGCCGCGGACGCGCGGGTGGCCTCGTTCTGAGTACCGCTGGCCATTTGCACTGCGAGTTCCCGCGATCTTGTTATTACTTCATCCGTCTGTCTCAGGGCGAGTTCCGTACCGTCCATCCACGAGGCGCCGTGTGTTATGTTGCGCTCGTACTGATCTATTTCTGCGATTATCGATCGTGTCTCAAGGGCATTGATCAGCCCTATCGGATCGTCCGACGGCATGCTGTACTTCTTTCCGGAAGCTATGCTTTCCGTCAGCTTGTTCATATCTTCGGTAAGCTTATCGAGATTGGCCAGCATCGAACCGTATATGTTATTCATTGTTATTCGCATGTTCGACCCCTGTACTTAAACGTTCGCCGTTCACTATTGACCGTTCACCGACAACGCCTAGGAGGCTGTCCGAGAACTGATGATCTACTGCGGAAAGCGGGATGACGGCCCAAATATCCCCGGATTTTCGGGCCATAGGTCTTGTCGGCTAGAAGCTTGAAGGCCAGGAGGCTGGGAGGCCAGAGCTGTGCTCTCGC
>JAZDGK010000023.1:0-7598 GCA_043806955.1 Pseudomonadota bacterium
TGTCGACGCAAATCGCAAGGCGGCAGAAATGGCAAATGAGATGTATAAGACAGGCCTTGTCGATTTCCTGAACGTGCTCGATTCCGAACGTTCGCTCGCCCAATCCGAAGACCAGCTCGCCCAGAGTGATCAACGAGTGGCAGCCGACCTGGTAGCCCTTTTTAAGGCGCTGGGAGGGGGATGGGAGTAGGAATTTCGGATTGCGGATTGCCGATTGCGGATTGCGGAATGGGGAGTGGGGAGTGGGGAATGGGGGGGATGAAGGCTGAGGCTAAGGCTAAGGAACAAGAAGAAGGGTTATCGTTGAACGGACATCAGTGCACGTGTTTACGGATAGAAGAGAGTGAGTAGGGAAACCAAACAAACCAAACAAACTGAATAAACCAAACAAACCAACAAACCTTATCGGTGAAGCAATGGAATCGGTTTCAAAACTTGTGCTTTTCTTATTCGTGGTCTTCTCACTTTCTCTTCCGGCGTGCTCCGGTGATAAAGGAGCGAAGGGCGGGGGGGGAAAAAAGGGCCCTGTGGCAATAACAGCGGCTGCAGCCGTGAAGAAGACCATTCCCGTTCAGATACAGGCCATCGGAAACGTTCAGGCCTATTCCACGGTGACGGTTAAGGCCCAGATAGCCGGAGAGCTCATGGCCGTACATTTCAAAGAGGGCCGGAAGGTGAACAGGGGCGACCTTCTCTTCACCATTGATCGAAGGCCTTTTGAAACCCGCCTCAAACAGCTTGAAGCCGATCTGGCCAGGGACAAAGCGCGTCTGGACAACGCCAGAAAACAGGTCGAGCGTTACAATTCAGTCGTCGGGAAGGGCTTTGTTTCCGAGGAAAGCTGCGATAAAGTCCGAACCGAGGCTTCAACCCTGGAGGCCACGGTGAAGGCGGACGAGGCAGCGATCGAGACGGCCAAACTCGAAATCCAGTATTGCACGATCAAATCACCCATTGCCGGATACACGGGCGAGGTCAAAGTAGATCAGGGAAACGTAATCAAGCCAAACGATAATGACCGGCCGCTTGTAACGATTAGACAGACAAGCCCCATCTACGTCGTCTTCTCCGCACCCGAAAAGGACCTGGCGGAAATAAGAAGGCATATGGCCGGCCGCAGGCTGGAGGTTCTCGCCACACTGCAGGGTACGGAAAGCCGTACCGTTCGGGGAGAGCTGTCCTCTGTAGACAATTCTGTTGATCCATCTACCGGGACGATCCAGATAAAGGCTATCTATCCCAATGACGATAATTTCCTCTGGCCGGGCCAGTTCGTCAATGTCATACTGACGCTCGCAAACCGGACGGATGCCATTGTGGTCCCTTCACACGCCGTCCAGACCGGCCAGCAGGGTACATATGTCTTTGTGGTCAAACCGGATTCGACGGTTGAGACCCGGCCGGTGACCGTCGATGGAATAACTCTTCACGGCGAGTCCATCATTAATAAGGGTGTACTTCCCGGAGACAGGGTAGTGACGGACGGTCACCTCCGCCTCTTCCCCGGCGCAAAGGTGAAAGTCGTAAAGGACTAACCGCGAATGAACACGAATAATGTGAATCAGGAAGACAGGAAAGAATTTCGGCCGGGAAGCCAGGAGGCTGGGAAGCCGGGTTAAAAAGACAACCGTGAACCGTGAACGTGGAACTGTGAACTCGTAACCCGCAACTCGATATGAACATACCTGAACTCTTCATACGCCGTCCGGTAATGACCACGCTGGTCATGGTCGGCATCCTTCTCTTCGGGATAATCGGATACAGGCTCCTTCCCGTAAGCGAACTCCCCAATGTCGACTTCCCGACCATCCAGGTCTCGGCAAGCCTGCCCGGGGCGAGTCCCGATACCATGGCCTCGTCCGTAGCCACCCCCCTCGAGCGGGAATTCACCACTATACCCGGCGTGGATTCCATGACCTCGACCAGCGCTCTCGGCAACAGCCAGATCACTCTCCAGTTCACGCTGGACAGAGACATAGATGCCGCCGCACAGGACGTCCAGACTGCGATCTCCAAAGCCCAGAGGCTCCTGCCCCCCGATATGCCTGCGCCCCCGTCATTCCGGAAGGTCAATCCCGCAGACGAGCCGGTTCTGTACCTCGCCTTGAGCTCCCCTACCCTGCCGCTTTCAGCCGTCCACGAGTATGCCGAAACGCTCATGGCCCAGCGCATATCAATGATCTACGGTGTAGCCCAGGTTATGATCTATGGCGGCCAGAAGTATGCGGTGCGCGTTCAGTTGGACCCGAATGCCCTCACTTCGCGCGGCATCGGCATCGATGAAGTAGAAAGGTCTGTAGCCAGTGCCAACGTCAACCTTCCCACGGGCACCCTGTACGGCGAACACAGGGCATATACCATCCAGGCCACGGGCCGGCTTACAAGGGCCGAATTGTACCGGCCCATCATCGTCTCCTATCGCAACGGCTCGCCGGTGCGCCTGGACGAGCTGGGCCACGTAATCGACAGTGTGGAAAACGACAAAGTGGCCAACTGGTTTAATACCCGGTCCGCCAGCATACGGGGTATCGTCCTTGCGATCCAGCGCCAGCCGGGCATGAATACCGTCGAAGTCGTAGATGCCATAAAAGAGCTCCTCCCGGTTTTCCGGGCACAGATTCCGGCCGCAGTGAACCTCGATATCCTTTATGACCGTTCCGAGTCCATCCGGGAATCGGTGACGGATGTGAAGTTCACCCTGTATCTCAGCATCTGCCTGGTTATTCTTATTATCTTCTTATTCCTCCGGAATGTTTCCGCCACGATCATCCCGGGTCTTGCTCTCCCCATGTCGTTAGTGGGGACATTTACGGTCATGTACGTCATGGGCTACAGCCTTGACAATCTGTCTCTTATGGCGCTCACCCTTTCCGTAGGATTTGTTGTCGACGACGCCATTGTCATGCTCGAGAATATAGTGCGGCACATGGAAATGGGCAAAAGCAGAATGCAGGCCGCACTCGACGGCTCCCGCGAAATCGGATTCACGATTGTCTCCATGACTATCTCTCTTGCCGCAGTCTTTATCCCCATTCTTTTCATGGGAGGGGTAATCGGGCGTCTCTTCCGTGAATTCGCCGTGACCATAGCCGCTGCCGTGCTCGTTTCAGGAGTCATTTCCCTCACACTTTCGCCCATGCTCTGCAGCCGGTTTCTTAACCCGCACTCCAAAGAGAAGCACGGACGACTCTACAACGCCTCGGAACACGTCTTTAAAGGCATGCTTTACGCATATGACTCCAGCCTTAAATGGGTCCTTCGGCATGGGCCTTCCACCTTGGCGGTATCATTTGCGCTGCTCGCCGCCACGGTATTCCTGGCCATGAAGGTCCCTAAAGGATTCGTTCCCAACCAGGATACGGGACAGTTGCGCGGCTTTACGGAGGCCGCGCAAGGCGTCTCCTTCGAGTCCATGAAGCGCCATCAAATGGCAGTCGCAGAGGTAATCCGGCAGGATCCGGCTGTAGATGCTTTCATGTCGGGGGTGGGGCCAAGCGGGTTCAGTCCTGCCACTAATGCCGGACGCGTCTTTATACATCTAAAGCCCCGCGAAGAAAGAGGCATCAGCGCAGATGAGATGATTGACAGGCTTCGTCCCAAGTTGGCTGCAATTCCCGGAATCAGCACCTTCATTCAGAATCCCCCCGCTATCCCCATCGGGGGGCGCGTTACAAAGAGTCTCTACCAGTACACTGTACAGGGTCCGGATACTACCGAGCTTTACCGCTGGGCAACGTTACTGGAAGGCAAACTGCGCGACCTGCCGGGTCTCGTGGACGTTACGAGCGATCTCCAGATAGCTAATCCTGAGGTACTTGTTGAAATCGATCGAGATCGCGCCCAGACTCTCGGCATTACGGTGGAGCAGATAGAGAAGAGTCTTTACAGTGCATATGGGTCCCGGCAGATTTCGACCATTTATACATCAACCAACCAGTATCCTGTAATAATGGAAGTCGAGCCTTCTTACCAGAAGTCTCCGGCAGCGCTTTCCATGTTATATGTGCGTTCTACCAACGGCCGGGTTGTGCCTCTGGAAAGTCTTGTTCGTATTGTGCCCCGGGTCGGACCGCTCGTGGTAAACCACACGGGACAGCTCCCTTCGGTCACGCTCTCCTTCAACCTGAAACCGGGGGTGGCTCTTGGCGACGGAGTGTCACAGATCGAAAACCTTGTCGGACGACTGCAGTTGCCCCCAACCCTGACAATGAGCTTTCAGGGCACAGCAAAGGAATTTCAGAAATCAATTAAGGGCATGTGGGTGCTCCTCGTTTTGGCCATTCTAGTTATCTATATGATCCTTGGGATTCTTTATGAGAGTTTCATTCATCCACTGACCATTCTCTCCGGCCTCCCCTCCGCCGGTGTGGGTGCGCTCCTTACCCTGCTGATCTTCCGGACAGATCTTAATATCTATGCGTTCATGGGCATAATTATGCTGATAGGAATCGTCAAGAAGAATGCCATCATGATGATAGATTTCGCACTCGGCGCGCAGAGAAATGAGGGGAAGAATCCCGCAGAGGCCATCTATGAAGGATGTATCATGAGGTTCCGCCCCATTATGATGACTACCATGGCTGCGTTGATGGGCACTCTCCCCATCGCCATCGGCATCGGCGCCGGGGCCGAAGCCCGCCGTCCGCTGGGCCTTGCCGTAGTCGGGGGTCTCATCTTCTCGCAGTTGATAACCCTTTACATAACGCCCGTCACATACATTTATCTCGACAGGCTCCAAAGCATGTTCCAGCGAAAGCGCCCGCCGCAAAGAGACGAAGACGCAGAGTAAATTCATGAATCAGGAAAGCAGGAAAACAGGAAAAACAGCAATCCGCATTAGGAAGTGCCTAAAGTGAGCTAAAGTGCACTAAAGTGCCTAAAGTTAAGGAGATGACGGATCAGTAAAGAGTAACCAGTACGAAGTAAGCAGCAAGAATGATACTGCCTACTGAAACTCGCAACTCGTAACCCGCAACTCGTTTTGTATGTGTAAATTCTTCTCTCTTTAGTGGAACCACCTTTCCCTCAAGTTGGCACTATTTTTCATACCTTCCCAGCAGGTCTTTATCCCCTTGAAACGGCAAGTCTCGTAATATACGAAATATATGCTCGCCATCAAATCGTTGAATTGAATGGCACAGATCGTGCATGCAACAAAGCTTTTGATGGTCCATGGAGGGAACCACGGGGTACATTTTGTGTTGGGGCTTAACAGCCGTCCCTGGCTCTTGAAAAACCGCACTTCCCAGCCCTCAGTTCCGTCCAAAATCCAGAACCACTGGCGATGAAGCATCGGGCGTTCGGACTTGAACTTGTGTACAGACTCAGATGAAGAAGCAAAACTGCCAATACGCATCTTTGAAAGGTGGTGATGAAGAGGCACGCACGATTGCAGTCAGAAAGCACTTGTACAATCGCACACTCATTCGCGGGTAGAGGCAATGTCAAAAGATTTATGAAAAATCAGCCACAGAGGACACAGAGCACACAGAGAACGGAAAAGAAAACCAATGCAAAGAAAAGAGCGGTTAAGAAAGAAAGCGTTTCTCGGCGCCAGTTGCACCAAGATTTCTCCTCATGCGGCTACAGGAGTATTTCTGGGGTACAGGAAGCCAGCCAGGAGGGGGAGCTCCTGGGGTTTTATTTAACTTACTGATTTCTCTGTGTCCTCTGTGTCCTCTGTGGCAAAACTTTTGACATTACCCGGGTAGAAAGGAAGAGAACAATATGAAAGGAGTTTCCATGTCGACCATGAATCACTGTTTCTGGAATCCAGCAATACTCATTTTTCTAATCATGTGCACACTGTTTGTACCTCGTGCCGAAGCAACGGATTACTATGTCACGATTGATTCCGGTATTCAAGGATGTATAGATTCCGACGCTGTAATAGACGGTGATACAATTATCCTGCCGTCTGGGACATACTACGAACGAATCGATTTCAAAGGCAAGGCCATAACCGTCCGAAGCGAAAATCCGGACGATCCATCGGTTGTGGCTGCGACTGTCCTTTCCGGAACCGGGGGCAGTATAGTTACCTTTGGTTCAGGCGAAGGGAGAGATTCGGTACTGATCGGCATAACGATACATGGCGGCTCTGCCGGCAAAGGCGGGGCTGTCTTCTGTTCCGGGTCCAGTCCCACTGTGAAAAACTGTATGATTATCGACAATGAGGCCACGACAGCCGGTGGGGCCGTCTACTGCGAGACCGGTTCCTCAGCCGTTATCTGGAATTGCGATATCCTTGCCAACAGTGCGGGAACGGATGCGGTAACGGGCACGGGAGGCGGCATCGCCTGCTGCCAATCGACCCCTGTTATTGTCAATTGCGTTATCGCCGGGAACGATGCTGACGCCGGTGGAGGTCTATGGAGTGATGCCGGTTCCTCGCCGCGGATGGTGAACTGCACCGTCTCCGGGAATGCTGCAGGCGGCATCTCCTGTGACGGCCCGGATTCGCTCGTTCAGAACTGCATTATCTGGGGTAACGACCCCGGACAAGTCAGTGGTCTTGCCCAATTATCCTGCTGCAATACCGCTCAAGATCCACTCTTTGTAAATGAGAGTGTGGGGAACTATCACCTGATGCCCTGCAGCCCATGCATAAATCGGGGAGACAATGCCGCCCTGGACGCGCTGGCCGACCCCCCTCTCAGCATGAGTGTAACCGGAGACAGGGACGGAAATTCCCGTATTGTGGCGGGGAAGGTTGACATCGGCGCCTTCGAGTACAGCGCGACCGTGGTAACCATCGAACCCAGCGACCCTATTGGCGCCGAGCCCTTCAGAGGACCGGTGGACAAGGCATCTTTTCTGGTAAGAAGGACCGGCGATCTGACACTGCCGCTCAGGGTCGACTACACGGCCGGCGGGACCGCTACCCCCGATGCCGATTATCTCAAACTTCCAGGACTCGTCGTGATACCCGCCCGGCAAACCCAGGCGCTCATCACGGTTACCCCCTTGCACGATTCCGATTACGAAGGACCGGCTGACGAAGAAGTCACTGTTCAACTCGTGTGTTACGGACCCTATGGAGTCGGGTCTCCGGATGGGGCAAAAGTTGTCATTAAAGACAATGACCTGCCACCACCGCCACCACCAACCGTGACCATTGAAGCCATCGACCCCACAGGCACTGAACCCTTCCGGGGTCCGGTCGACCGGGGCGCATTCCTCGTAAAGCGTACGGGTGACATCAGCACAGCCATTACCGTCAACTACTCGGTGGGCGCCGAGAGTACCGCCACTTCTGCGGTAGACTATCAGGCGCTCTCAGGCTCGGTCGTCATTCCGGCGCGAAGGGCCGATGCCCTTATCTATGTCGTGCCCTTGAATGACACCACTGACGAGCCGGACGAAACCGTCATCGTCACTCTCGGCACGGGTACCGGTTACAACCTGGGCACTGACCTGACTGCAACCGTTACTATCATAGATAATGACGAACCGCCGCCACCCGAGCCTACCGTGACCATCGAGGCCAGCGACCCCACCGGCACTGAACCCTTCAGGGGTCCCGTCGACCGGGGTGCATTCCTCGTAAAGCGTACGGGTGACATCAGCACGGCCATTACCGTCAACTACTCGGTAGG
>JAZDGK010000024.1:0-2562 GCA_043806955.1 Pseudomonadota bacterium
GATCGCCCGTTCGTAGTCGGAAAGCCGCGTCCGGTTCGTCGTCCCCACCTCTTTCAGGCGGGCGCCGCTTTTCTCCATCACGTCGGGTATCCGAAACTCCCCGCCGATCTCAATCAACTCGCCCCGCGAGACGATCGCCTCCTTCCCCTCGGAAAGGGCGTTCAGCACCAGAAGGACCGCGGCGGCGTTGTTGTTGACGACGAGTGCGTCCTCCGCCCCGGTCAGCGCACAGAGGAGCCCCCGGACGTGGTCGTAGCGGAGCCCCCGCTCCCCCTTCTCCAGGTCATATTCAAGGTTGGAATAGCCACGGGCGACCTCGACGACCCGCTCGATCGCCTCCCGGCAGAGGGGCGCCCGGCCGAGGTTTGTGTGGAGGATGACCCCCGTCGCGTTGATCACCCGACGGAGCCGGTAGGAACGATAGCCCTCAACGATCTCCGCGGCCTGGTCCGCCGCCTGCTCCGGCGTCGGCAGTCGGAGCTTATCCCCCTTCTCCCGGAGGATCCGTTCCCGGAGTCCCTCGACGACCGACCGGCACGCCTCTTTCACGATCTCCCGCGGAAACCCGGCGAGACTCTCCCTCTTTTCGATCCGGAACATCATCTCGTCGATCTTCGGCAGATTCTTCAGCAGTTCCTTCTTGTGTTCGTCCATAGTTTTAGCACCCATCGTTCAGTCTTCGGAAAACACGTTTCTTCTCTTCTATCCGGCCGCTCAATACGAGGGGCAGCAGGGCCTCATAAATCAGGTTCATCCGGTTAATGCGTACTTTCGTGAAAAAGGATGAGCTCAAAGTCCGATAGCCAACAACCTCACTTTCACCTACCAACTGTTTGGTGGCGGCCATTCATCAGAATTGACGATTACGTGTATTTGTGATTTCGATGTATCCACACATTCTTGAAAAACGTGCCACAGCCATAAAATGCTGCACCGCAAAGGCACTTTTTTGGCGCAGTACCATATGGCAAGTAACGCCTGGTAATCTTGCTTCTATCTTTCCCTCTACCATCTACACCTCATCCATAATCATTTCAGGCATAACGAAAAAATCACCGGCGCGAGGAACGAGCGTTTGGTGTATTGACTGGTTAGACATGCTATACGGATAGGAACGACTTGGCCTGACCGTCTATAACTACGGCTTTAATAGCCGCAAAATACTGCTGACACAAAGCTTCAACATCTTCGGCACCTGACCCAATCGTAGAAACGATAAGAAACGGTCACGGATGGCGAAAGTGGCGGTTTGGGTTCACGTGCCTGGGAAGTCTGGGAAGTTATGTTCCGTTCATCAATAACGTTTCCATCACGATCTGTGACTTTTAAATTCACTGCAATGTTAGGTACTGGTGGTACCGTTAGGGCGACGACTACGCTGATTTGCTGATTAGGAACGACAGGCTCGGTGTGGATACTCACGTCCCTCTTGTCTTTGAAGTACTCAATCGCTTCATTCTGCACATGTTTGGCATACCACTCTTGACCACCGGGCTTAGTTATTGCCTCTTTACGGGCGTACTGAAGTACTGATCTAGCGGCCGTCAGAAAGGCACTGAGTTCGAAAGAATACTCTTGCGGATCCAATGACGACGGACCAAGATGTGACAAAAAATAGAGCGCTTCTGTGAGTTTGTGCTGTTCATTCATATAGGAGCCTCGCGACCTTTTGTAAGGAACGGGGTCTTGACAGCCAGTCCATATTTCCCTCCCGCATGGTTATACGGGATGGAACTCTATTAACTGCCTTTCATATGTGACACTTTACTATCATGATTTACATTCGAAATCTATAAATTAATGGAATTATTCAACCTGCCGCGTACAGGAAGATGTCAGGGTAACATTATAAATCACTTGGCTCCAAACCGGTATGCTTCGCTATTCTGGTAAGCATGCGGGGTCCTATTTCTTCTCCATCATGAAAGGCAAATACAAAATCCTGGTATCACGGACGAGACAAGGTACGGTGTGAGCCGGACTGACGTTTGATAATTCATCCGATAGAAATAAGTGCCGAAAGTAACTTTTTGGCTTTGACAGATGGCCACTGGGTCATACGGCAGAAAATGCAATGTTGATTGGCATCGGACTACACTCCGCCATTTCAAGGCGTTCTGCCAGAACACGTAACGCAAGAGCCTCAGCTTTCATCATTGCTTCTTCGGCAGTTGTTCCGTATGCCATAACTCCAGGCAACTTAGGTACTTCGGCAATCCAACGGCCATCTTCTTCACGTTCGTATTCGATATTATAATTCATTGCTAACCTCCACATCGGTCGCTTTTATGGATCATGATACATTATTTACGAGAATAACGAAATACATCTATCAGGAATTTCATGCCTGCATTACCAGTGGAAAGGTACAATAAGACTGACCTTTCTTATGTAGAAAGACGAGACAGTATAAAACGGTTTAGTGAAACTCCTTCCTCAGCACAGTGGATAGCCAGCTCCCGGTGTTTTTCAGAGGGGATTCTCAAAGTGAGATGTCCTTTGAATTTCTTGAGCCCCAATGGCTCCGGCGCTGTTTCACCCTCTTCCTGCATCCACTTGACG